>PLKR01000306.1 GCA_003140655.1 Acidobacteriaceae bacterium
TGGCCAACTCCTGTTCGGCACGCGTCTTCGCGTTGTCGTAGACATAGTTAACGGCGAACTGCGAATCTTCTGGCGCCTGATAAAGTCTGGCTTCGAAATAATCCAGACCTCCTGAGAGCCAGGGATAGTGCTGGCGCAACTTCTCTACCCGCAGGGTGATCAGCTTGGTCGAGAACAGTTCTGTCAGCGAGGAAGCGACCGCCTCCAGCAGGGTCCGGCTGCGAACGATGTTCAAGTATTCATTCACCGCGAAGCGGGTTGCCGGCAGAATNNGATGCGCTTGCGCCACGCGCGGCGGAAGACCGGGTCAGGCCCGCGCGAGAGAATGATCGCGTCTTTTATAGGGATAATCGCTTGATAATAATAGCGGTTCAGCGCCCAGGCTTGCAGTTGTCCGCGGCTGAGCTTGCCTTCGTGCATCAACAAATGAAAAGGATGCTTGTGATGGTAGCGCTCCTCGCCCGTGGCCTGTAGTTGCGCGCGGAACTCATCGAGCGAAAGCAGGCGGGCGGCTTGTGATGCGGTTCCGGGTTCTACAGGGTGAACTGCCATCCATCCTCCGCAATTTCCCAACCCGCGTCGCGCACCTGGCGATGTTCGGGGCTCGCCTCGTCCAGCATGGGATTGGTGTTGTTGATGTGTAGAAATATTTTACGCGGGCGGCGCACTCCCGCCAACATGACGAGCGTGTCTTCGACCGGGACGTGGCCCATCTGCTGCGCGGTTTGGCCGACTTTCCCGGCGCCCTTCACGCGAATGAGTTCGTCGTTGCTCCAGAATGTGCCGTCGAAAAGCAAGACGTCGCAGGTGTCGAGCTCCGCGAGCAATGCTTTGTCCACTTGAGGAACGGCGGGCAGATAGCCAAATCGAGAGCCGGAATTCGAATTGATGAAGAAGCCCAGGGAAGCTTCGCCGGGGGAAAGTTGCGATTGGCGGCCTGCCGTGACATAGGAGGGGTAGTGAGCGCTCAACGACCACGCCCGGCAGCGGAGACCGGAATCCGCGCCTTGAGCATCGCACAAGGAAAATTCTTTCCCGGGTTCAAAATCAGTCCACTTCGCTTGATCGGGAATACGATGCAGCATGCCGAACATAGAGTTATCCTCGCGGAGAATTCGGCGAACGGAAGCGGTGGCATGGATGCGAAGCGGCTGGAGTTCGCGCAGCAGGAGGAGTCCGAGGACATGGTCGAGATCGGCATTGGCGAGCGCGATTCCGGCAATGGGCGAGTGGCGCCCCTGTCGCGGATGCAATTCAGGCGTAGCCTCGATCTGGGCGAGCAGGTCCGGAGATGCGCCCAGCAAGAACCACGAGAGGCCGCCATCGGTGAGCACAAGCTGAGTCTGGGTGCGCGGCTTGCCGTGGAACGTGCCGGCTCTTACGGCGCGACAGTTTGCGCAGGCGCAGTTCCATTGCGGAAACGCGCCTCCGGCCGCTGAACCAAGAATCTTTACTTGCATCTCTCGTGAGTTTACAGCCTTTCGCAAGGACCTCGGTTAACCACGCAGGACACCAAGGTTCACGAAGAAAAACTCCCTCAGGTGCCAGGATGAACAAAACTTGCAAGGTTTGCACGAATTGAATGCGGCAAGTGTGAAAGATCCTGCAGCTTCGAGCGAGATTCGCGTTCCCGCTCCACATTCTTCTTGCCTTTGTACTGCTCCCGCTGCATACTGCAAATGGCCCGCGCAGAGCGGGTTTCGGCCCTCCCCCGGTCCTCCCCACTTCCTAGCTATTCTCCTGAAAGATTGAACCGGATAGAAACGCCTCGNNTTCCGGAAATAGCTAGAAGCCAGAAGCTGGTGGCTGCGTTTAGCTCTGGCCTGCGGCGGCCGCGCAGCGCAGCGGATCGACATCCCAAAGGGTCGTTTCAACGGAAAGGTTCTCGACTCCGACTTCGCCGGCCATTTCGGTGCCGGGCTTGCCGCACCACACGATGCGGAATTGCGCTTTGGTTCCCAGGTACAGAACATCCACCACGTCGCCAGGCTTCAGTTGAGCGTCCACGCACTGCAGGGTTGCCCCGCGTCCGCTAATGGTGCGCAGGCTGGCCGGCTGGGTGAAGGGGCGGGAATGAGCGTCCATGCCCCAGATCTGGACGGGAAGTTCAACGAAAACGCGCGACTGGCTGCGCCGATCCATGCGATGCTCCTTGGGTTCAAAGCATCGTAGGCGGGCAGGGTGGGGAAACATAGGTAACCTCAGTCACAGGCGAAGCTGTGCCGAAAGTTTGGTGACCTGAGGCAGGAGCTGCTCCTCAGTTTCTACGACAAGGTTCTTGCCACAAGCGCCGAGGCGCTAGTCGAGGTCGCCGAGCGAGCAGGCGCCCGGACCCCGAGGATCGCCGCAGGAGCCGCACGCACCCGTGGGCGCCGGCGCGCTCGTACTGCTTTTGGCGGACATGCCTTTGGACGACATGGCAAAGACGCTGAGCTGCGGGCTTAGCTTCTGGCTTTGACATTTGGGGCACTTGGCCTTGTCGCGGCCAAAGACCAGGGTTTCAAACTCGTGCTGGCATTCCTGGCAGATGTATTCAAAAATCGGCATGACGATCACTCCCTTGGAACGAACCACTCCTATTAGAATCAATTCGCGCCAACTTCGCAAACAGGAGCGGTGACGCCTGGGACCTTCAAGTTCAAGAGCTGAGTTCGAAGACGGCTTGACGGAGAAGCCGCCCGCGTTCGCGCCCTCCGTCTTCCGGCCGCGTCGCTGGCTGCGCGGCGGGCACGTGCAAACTCTCGCTGCCTTCTTTCTGCCGCGCCGAATCGACCC
>PLKR01000384.1:0-382 GCA_003140655.1 Acidobacteriaceae bacterium
GAGACTTGCGGCGGCTGCTGGAAAAGCGCGGGAAGGATGTGATGGATCTATCAGCGGGCGAGGCCATGAGCAGGAATCCGAAGACGATCCCGACGGGCGAATTCGCTGCTACGGCTCTGGCGTTGATGGAAGAGAAGAAGATAACTTCGCTAATGGTGGTGAATGGAAGCGGCAAGCTGGAAGGGATTGTGCACCTGCACGATTTGTGGAGTACCGAACTGGTATAAGAATTGAGTAATTGGGCAATGGAGTAATTTGGTAATTGAAAAACGTCCAGCTAACTGTGCGCCGGTTGGTTTTCAATTACCCACTTACTCGATTACCAAATTACTCAATCGAGGGTTCTATGTATCACTACGATCCCAATACCGCGCTGGAAGAA
>PLKR01000384.1:485-651 GCA_003140655.1 Acidobacteriaceae bacterium
ACATAAGCTGTTCCCTCCTTCGGGTCGTTCAGGCCATCATTTACAATAACCAATTCCACTTCGACAGGAAAATCATTCACTATGCATCGTTGGTCGGAACTGTTTATTCCTACATTGCGCGAGGCCCCGGCGGACGCGGAAGTTGCCAGCCACAAGTTTCTGGTGC
>PLKR01000384.1:667-10759 GCA_003140655.1 Acidobacteriaceae bacterium
TTTTTTCTGCCGGCGCTGCATCCGCGGGAGATTTGGGAGGCTAGCGGGCGCTGGGCCTTGATGGGCGACAACCTGTTTCGCCTGAAAGACCGCAAGGGCGCCGACATGTGCCTGGGCATGACGGAAGAAGAAGTGATGACCGAGATTGCGCGCAAGGAACTGCGCAGCTACAAGCAGTTGCCGCAGATCTGGTACCAGATTGCTCCGAAGTTTCGCGACGAGCCGCGGCCGAAGTCCGGTCTGCTGCGGGTACGGCAATTCATGATGAAGGATGCCTATTCTTTCGACATCGACCCGGCCGGGCTGGATGTTTCCTACAAAAAACATTACGACACGTATTGCCGAATCTTTGACCGCTGCGGATTGAAATACATGGTGGTGGAGGCGGATTCGGGAGCGATGGGTGGGAAGGAATCGCACGAATTCATGGTGAGAACGCCGGCGGGCGAAGATCAGATTGTGAGCTGCGATGGGTGCAACTATGCGGCCAACATGGAGAAGGCTACGTCGAAACTGGATTCAGTTGAGGACTTGGAACCGGAGGGGGATGGCAAGCCGCTGGAGGTACACACTCCCGGGCAGAAGACGATCGAAGCTGTGGCACGGTTTCTGGGAGTGTCACCGAAGAACAAGATCAAGACGCTGGCCTTGATGGCGGATGAGAAAGATGAGAAGACCGGCAAGACGAAGTCACGGGCGATAGTCGTACTGATGCGGGGCGATCATCAGCTTAACGAAGCGAAGCTCAATTCCACGGTAGCGCAGGCGACGCGGCCTATGGAGGAAAGCGAGATCAGGGCGCTGTTCAAGTCGCCTGCGGGATATTTGGGGCCGGTGGGGATTGAGTGGGCGAAGGACTCGAGGAAAGACGCAGAGCGTCCTGTGCTGCTGGTCGATAAGGCTCTCGAAGGCCGCAGCAACCTGATCGCGGGCGCTAATAAAGAGGACTATCACCTGAAGAATCTCACGCCGGGGAAGGAGTTTCATCCTACGGCTTATGCGGACCTGCGGGCGGTGACGGCGGGCGAAGGTTGTCCGAATTGCGGCAACACGCTGCGCATCGATACGGCCGTCGAGATTGGACACATCTTCAAACTCGGTTACCGGTATTCCGAGTCGATGGGCGCGCGCGTGCTCGACAAGAATGGCAAGGAAGTTACGCCGATCATGGGCAGTTACGGCATTGGCATCGAGCGCATTCTGACGGCCGCAGTGGAGCAGAGTAACGACGAGAACGGATTCTGGCTGCCGCCGGCGATTGCGCCGTTCGAGATTGTGGTCACTCCCACGAATGTGAAGGACGAGAGTCTGATGAGGGCAGCGCTCGACATTGGAACCCGGCTGGAGGCGGCTGGATTTGACGTAATTCTCGACGACCGGGACGAACGGGCCGGGGTGAAGTTCAAGGATGCTGATTTGGTCGGTATCCCCTTTAGAATCACCGTGGGGAAGAAGGTTACCGAAGGTACTGTGGAAGCCGTTCTACGCTCGACTCGGGAAGTACGCGATGTTAGGATCACGACGATAGTGGAATATTTTCAAGGAGTGCTGCGAGCCAAGGCCTGAAATGTGCGCCGCTGGCTGGGCGGCGTAGTTTCGAGACTATGGCAACCATTAAAGCGCTAAGTGGATTTCTTGCGATCCTTTTTGTGGTGGTAGCCTGCTTTGAAGTGGCTCCGCCCATGATGGCCAATTACAGTTTTGCGGATGACCTCAGAAATGTTGCGCTGATGGATGGCGGAAACTTCCAGAAGACGGAAGACGACGTCCGCAACGACGTAATGAGGAAGATCAAGGAGCACAACCTGCCGATCGAGCCGAAGCAGGTGACCGTGCAGCGAATCAATACGCCCGGCCTCTCGGCTATTTACGTCGCGGCGGACTATTATGTGACCGTGAACCTGCCGTTNNTCTGCCCGGCCGATTCTGCCAGTGACATTCGTAACGTTGCCAACGGGTTACCTTCCTCCTAATATCGCCCACAGGTCAGAGTTTTCTCAGGGCCGCTGCTGCCAGCGGGCCTCGCAAGGTGGCCGGTTCCAGGATCGATCAAAATCCAGATTTGCGACGTTTCAAAAACGTGAACGAAGAAGTGAAGCTCAGGCGGAGGCAGTTCATGACGATGCGAATTCGAGGGGTTCTAATGCTGGTGGCGGGGTTGGCGGTGATGGGGCTGGCCAGTTGCGGTCATTACTCGTGCGGCACCGGGTTTGGCAGTTCCACCTGCACGTCTACGGGCTCGCCTACTCTGGGCGGCGGCGGAACCACTGGCAACGCGGCCACGGCCTTTGCCTTCGCCGTGGATACGGCCGGCACCATCGATGGCTATACGTTGAATACGACCGCCGGGACCTTCGCGGCCACTACAAGCTACACCGCGCCAGTGGTTCCCACGAGCAATGGCGGCATAGGCATGGTCGTCGCGCAAGAGCAATATCTCTATACGGGCTTCGGAAGCGTAGGGGAGCTTTTCGGGTGGTCGATTGACTCGACGACCGGAGCCTTGACCCCCATTAGCGGCGACAACCCGTTGTCGGCGCCATTCCTAGCCAATTTTGGACTGGGAGTCGGTGAGTCAAACATGACGACTAACCCCGCGGGCACGCTGTTATTCATTTCGGATACAACTCAGAGTGGAATCTACGTCTATACGATTGGCAGCGGCGGAGTCTTAGCTCTGGTTACCGGATCTCCGTTTGCAGTTCCATTCGAGCCCATGAACCTGTCCACAGACGGAATGGGGAACTACTTGTACGCGATCGACGGCGACTTCACCACGCACACTGGTTCTGAGATCGCGGCCTACAACATCGGCACCGGCACCTCGCTCGGCACGCTCACACCGGTGGTGGGCAGTCCGTTCGTTAGTGCCGGCGGTGTCAACTATTCCATGTGGATGGTGAAGGGAGAGCCCACCGGCAAATACCTGATCGGGACCAGCGGGAACTCAGCGTCCTACAGTGGGAGTGACGACGACCATTTGTATGTGTTCAGCATTGCGCAATCGGGAGCGAATGCAGGAGCGATCACGCCGGTGACGGGATCGCCGTTCCTCACCGAATTCTCGCCCTTTAGCATCGCGGTGCAGTCGAACACAAATGGAAACCTGGTGTATTCCTTCAGCTTTAACGATACCGCTACCGGATTTAACGGGGTGGAGGGCTACGAGATTACGAGCACGGGAACGCTCTCGGCAGTTCAGAACTCGCCTTTCACCGGCGTGGCGGAGGGTTCCTGGGGCCAGTTCGATCAAAGCGGCGACTTCCTGTTCTCCCACAGCAGCGTTCTCAATGAGAGCACTAGCGAGGTGGTTACGCAGTTGGGGGCTATCGATGTGGGGTCCGGGGGCGCTCTGACGCAACCGGTGCCCACGTTGACTTTGGCGACGCAGGGATTCTGGGTGGTGACGGACCCGCAGTAAGCCGGGTAGCGGCAACGGCGGCCGCGAATCCTAATTGTTGACAGCTTAGAGACCCGCATGAACTGCGGGTCTCTTTTTGTTTCGGTGCGTGGCGGTACAATGGGAAGCATCGCATCCTGACATTGCGCATTGTTGAAAACGCGGACAGGGGCAGTCAACCGGGATAGCAGGCGGTTCAAACCTTTTGACGTGTCCCAACGTCTGACCATCAGGAAGTTGGGGCGGGCGTGCGACTCTAAGACGTGGCCATCAAGATCAAAATCCCGAAGAACGAGGGCAAACGCCGCAAGGGAAGGCGTGGCCTGCCGCGCGATCCCGTGATTCGAGCCGCGCTGCTCGTCTTTCTGGCGGTGGCCATTTGCGTGAGCGGAGTGCTTTGCTATTTCTACATCAAGTACGACCGCATTATCGAGCAGCGCTTCCGGTCGCCAGTCTTCGGCAATTCGGCCAAAATCTACGCCCTGCCGCGGACCGTGCACGGCGGCGACAAGATGGACGCCAGGGAAATCGCCGCGTTCCTGCGCCGTGCCGGGTATTCCGACAAGGAAGGCGAGTCGGAACTGGGCATCTTTCGATTGGTGAGAGACGGGATCGAGATCACGCCAGGACCGGAGAGCTACCACAGCCCGGAAGCGGCGCACATCACGATTCAAGATGGGCAGGTTAACCGGATCACCAGCCGGGGCAATGATCTTTCCGCCTATGAGTTGGAGCCTCAACTGGTGACGGCTCTGTTCGATTCCGAACAGCGTTCCAAGCGGCAAGTGGTGAAGTACACCGACATCCCGAAGGTAATGGTGGAGGCGGTGCTGGCGATCGAAGACCGGCGTTTCTTCGAACACAGCGGGGTGAACTTCATCCGCATGTTCGAGGCGGGGTGGATCGATCTGACGCGGCAACGGCACGAGCAGGGCGGTTCGACGATCACCATGCAACTCTCGCGCGGCTTCTTTCTGACCCCGGAAAAAACCGTAAGGCGCAAGCTGACGGAGATGCTGATCGCCGAGCAATTGGAACAGAAGTTCAGCAAACAGCAAATTTTCGAGTTCTATGGCAACTGGGTGAACCTGGGGCAGCGCGGATCGTTTGCCATCAGCGGGTTTGCCGAGGCGTCGCGCGCCTATTTCAATAAAGATTTGAAGGACATCACGCTGCCCGAGGCCGCCCTGCTGGCGGGCATCATCCAGGGGCCGAGCCGGTTGTCGCCCTATCGGCATCCCGAGCGTGCGTTGGAGCGGCGCAACCTTGTGCTGGATTCGATGGTGGAAACCCACGCCATCACCCGGGAGCAGGCGGAGAAGGCGAAGGCCACGCCGCTGAAGCTGGCGCCACCGAACGTTGAGGCCAGCGACGCGCCGTATTTCGTCGATATGGTGCGGGACACGCTGATCAACAAGTTCAGCGAGCACGATCTGAACGATCAGTCCTATCGCATTTACACCACGCTCGATCCCGATCTGCAGAAGGCGGCGGCGCAGGCGGTCGAGATGGGCATCAAACTGGTCGACGATCAGGTCACCAAGATGCGCACCAAGAAGGTGAAGGTGGGCAAGAAAGTGGAGACGCAAGTGGCGCAGGGCCCGCAAGCGCAAGTGGCGCTGGTTGCGCTCGACCCGCACACCGGTGCGGTACTGGCTCTAGTGGGTGGAAGGGACTACGGCTTCAGCCAATTAAATCATGCCTTATCGAAGCGGCCGACCGGTTCTATTTTCAAGCCGTTCGTTTATGCCGCGGCGATGAATACCGCGCTTGACGGCTCGGCCACGGTGATAACACCGGCTTCCACGGTGACCGATGCGCCGACAAGCTTCGCCTATGGAGATCAGATCTACGAGCCACGCAACTACAAAGAGGAGTACCACGGCGAGGTAACGCTGCGCTACGCGCTGGCCATGTCGCTGAACAACGCCACCGTGAAAGTGGCGGAGGAAGTGGGCTACGACAAAGTGGCGGACCTGGCGAAGTTGGCGGGAATCGTTTCGGTGAAGGCGACGCCGGCCATGGCGCTCGGCTCATACGATGCTCCTCCCATAGACATGGCGGCAGCCTACACATCATTCGCCAACAACGGCACGCGCCTTTCCCCAATCCTGGTGAATTCGGTGCGCAACGCCAAGGGGGACGTGGTGGCGAACTTCCAGACGGACCAGCGGCAAGTGCTCGATCCGCGGATTGCCTACGTCATGACCAGGATGATGGAAGGCGTAATCAACAACGGGCTGGGCTATACGGCGGTTCGCTTGCGCGGATTTACTCCGCCGGCGGCGGGCAAGACGGGCAGTTCGCACGATGGCTGGTTCGCGGGATATACATCCAACTTGTTGTGCGTAGTTTGGGTGGGTTACGACGATTACAGCGATCTGCGGCTGAGCGGCGCGCAGACGGCAGCGCCCATCTGGACCGAGTTCATGAAGAAGGCCGCCGCGTTGCCGCAGTACTCCGGCATGAAAGCCTTCGTGCAGCCGACGGGCGTGGTCGACGTGCAACTGGACAAGGCGACAAACCGCCTGGCAACGCCTACGTGTCCGGACGATTACGAAGCAGCCTTCGTAGCAGGCACCGAGCCGCGCGAGACCTGCGATCAAACCGGTGCCGTAGCGGGATTCTTCAATCGACTCTTCGGCGGCGGCGGGGAAAAAGCCTTGCCGCCTCCCGGGCAGGACGCCAACGCGCAGGACAGCCAGGATCCCAAAAAGAAGAAGGGCTTCTTCGGCAAGATTGCCGGAATTTTCAAGGACGACAAATCCACCCCACCGCCCAAGCCACCGGATAACAGCCAGCCCGCGCCCCACTGATGCAGTCTGTAGGACGGACGCTTGCAAGACTGTCATCCTGAGCGGAATTTGTCGCGCGAAACGCGCAACAAATGGAGTCAAAGGATCCCTATTACGCTGGCTTCCCACCTGCCAGCAGCAGATTCCGACCACCCCGACACCATCGGCCCCGCTCAAGCTCTATATCGGCGCCCACTCCAAATGCTCGCGCTGAGACGACGAGAACATCCACTAAAACATTTCCACAGCCCCTTGTGACATCTGACCTTGTGCCTCCCACCAAACTTGCGCAATCATGGTCGAGGCCGTGACGGTCGGGAGAACCCCAATCGTCGAGTCTCTAAGTCCTTTGCTGTCTAGATTTTAGTACCTAAGTCCTTTGGCATCCGGATTTTGCGGGGAAAAACGCCGTAACATGGTGATTCCAGAGATTGAGGGGGGAGGGGGGATACTCCGGATTTTCGGGGTGAAAGCCCGACGCCGTCGTGCTCCTTCAACCTTGCACAAACTTTATTTCAGTTGGGGTTCCACAGCCGGAATCGTCTGCCACGCGGCCTCAAAATTATGCGCCGCCAAGTCAAAACTGTGGCAGAATGGCCTTGTTGGAACTGGTCGCTTTGGGGGTGCGTATGTCCTACCGAAAGGCCTGCCTGATTCTCCTCGTTGTAATTTCAACCACTGCCGCACTGGCGCAAGTTTCTCATTCGGACCAGGTGCAGATCGCGCCGCCCCTGGTGCGCGCCGTTGAACCTCCGGCCCCGGATGCAACCGCGGCAGATCTGGAGCAGGAAGCCGACCGCTTGCGCGGGGACAAGCTTTATCTGGATGCCCTCGATTATTACCACGCAGCGCTGACCAAGAAGGCGAATGATGCGTGCCTGCTGAATAAGATTGGCATTACGGAACTCATGATGCAGCGCTATAAGGAGGCGCGGAAATCCTTCGAGCGCGCCGTCAAGTCCGACCATGAGTACGCCAACGCCTACAACAATCTGGGCGTGGTTTTGTACGAGAACAAGAAATTCGGAGCGGCGGTCAAGCAGTACGAGAAGGCGATTGCGAGGGACAGCAGCGCGGCGTCGTTCTACAGCAATCTGGGGGCTGCATATTTTTCCAAGCGGGAATTTGACCCCGCCGTGGCGGCTTACCAGCATGCACTGGAATTGGATCCCGAGGTGTTCGAGCGGACTTCGCGCGCCGGCGTGCAGGCGCAATTGCCGAGTCCCGAGGACCGCGCCCGCTATAACTACACTGTCGCGAAGTTGTACGCCAAGATGGGCTTCTCGGACCAATCGCTCGAGTATTTGAGGAAGGCAATGGAAGCAGGCTACAAGGATCTGAAGAATGTGTACAAAGACGTGGAGTTTGCGGAACTGCGGAAGAATCCGCGCTTTACGGAATTGATGGCGTCGAAGACACCTGTCGTCTCGGATTAGCGATTGATCGCGGTGGATTTGCCGTTCGCATACGCACAGAAATTACAAAGTTTTACAAAATTAGACGGAACTTCCCTGAGTTCTGGGGTTTAATCATTGCAAATACTCCTGAAAACAACAGGGTGAGTAAGGAGAAACGGTAGCCCATCGGATGCTGACCCGAGCACGCCCCAAGCAAGCGTCCGGTGGGTTTTTTCTTGAGCGATTCGCAATTAGCAGTTAGCACTTGGCCCTTCCCGCAGATTCTGAATAACCCGCGTCCTTTGTCGATTCGGAAAGCTAATTGCCAAATGCTAATTGCTAGCTGCTTCTTTTCGGACTTCTCTCGCCGATGTAATCTTCCACCACACGCTTCCACTTGCCTTGGGCCTTGAGAATGAACTCAACGGCATCGCGCAGTGCGCCCTCGCCACCGGCGTGTGGCGTGACATAGTGGGCTTCCTTCTTTACCTCGGCGCGAGCGTTCTTCACGGCGATGGCCAAGCCGCCGGCGCGCATGGCGGGCAGGTCGATCACGTCGTCGCCGACGAAGGCGGCTTCTTCNNTCGCGGGCACGGAGCGCGACCGTTTCCGAAATGCGCTTGGTGATCAGCCCAGTCTTGATGCCGCCGAGCCGGGCCAGCGAAATCGAAGTGCCGTCGTGGGCGTGAAAGCCTTTGGCCTCGATCATGCTCTGGCTATGCAGACCGAATCCACCCTGGCCGCCCTGCTGGGCGGATTGCTGCAGCACACTCTGCTGCGAGCCAGCGGGAGCGGGGAAGATAAACAGCTTGCCATCGGTGAGGACGCCGTCTACGTCGAAGAGGAGGAGCTTGATTTTGCGGGCGCGGGCTTGAGCGGAGAGTTTTGGCATCGCGGAATTCTAGCATTGCTGTCAGGCGGTGACTCATGGGCGAGCGATCCACAGGATCGGAAAATGTCGCCCGAGTTTCTCGAAGTCGCGATCGGAAGTCACTAGCGTGGCCTGCCGCTGCAATGCAAGGGCGGCCGCGACGCAATCTACGTAAGGGATTTTATGCACGGCCTTGAGTTCGCCTGCCTTCAGAGATTGCAGAAGATCCACCGGGATGATCTGGATCGGCAGATGGGAGAGGGTGGCGACAGCGTGACGAGCTTTTTCTTCGCCTGCTCTTTGCCAAGTGAGGTAATAGACCTCGCCGAGGTTCAGCACCGACATACACAGCAGCAATTGCTGGCGGCGAGCGTCCGCCAGCAATTGTTCCAACTTGCCGGCTCCGAGGCCGGCTTGCAAATAGTGAACGACCGCGCTTGCGTCGAGCACAAAACTCCTCATCGTAGTTTCTCGATACGGTGTTCGCGCTCACGGTCTTCAAGCAGCGAGTAATTTCCCTTGAGTGAGCCGCGTAGCTTGCGGATCAGATCGTCGGTAATGGGCAGCAGCGCCACCCGTTCTTTGTCGCGGAAGACGCTGAGACACGAGCCCTCTTTCAGGCCCATCTCCTGCTGCAACCAATCTGGCAGGACCACAGTTCCGCCGGGACCCACAAAGGCCGTTGCTGAGCGCATCTCGTCGAAGCCGCTAAAAGCTGCGGTTGGATTTTGTGGAAGCTGCGGCAAGGCGTCCATGCCGTCCGGCTGGGGCGCGGGCGCGAGATGGGGCGAGCCTTTGGAATAGATCTCGTCATACCAATCGACCAGCGGTTGGTACTCAGCAGGAAGCTCGGACCGGTCAGGGCGGATTTTTCCACCTTCGCGATCCGGATGAAATGGGTCGCCTCGTTTGAAAAGGCGCCTGCGGCCTCGTGTTGTCTCCAGCAGGATGCGATGACGAAGGGGATTCGGGGATTTATTCGCGACGCAGTGCTTCGAAATAAAGACCTGAAGTCCCGGTCTGAAACCCTTGACGAGTTTTTCGCCGGTCGCCTTTTCGATGATTTCGTGCCCGGAGAAGTCGAGCGCTTTCGAGTTCTCGCGGTGCAATAGGGCTGTGGCCAGCCAAACGGAATCTGCAAGGGTCATATCTCAATCCTCCGTGAGTGAATATACATTCACTCTTACATTCAGTCAAGGGAAAACCGTTATGTCCGCGGGTGAGGCGAACAATTTACGAAATACTCTCTCCTCGTTACAATAAACCAATGCCGTCCCTTCCTGACTTGCTGGGCTGGGCTCACCCTCTCGTCGCGGAGTGGTTTGTCCAGCGGTTTGCTACGCCTACCGAACCTCAGGAGCAGGGATGGCCGCACATTCTGGCTGGGCGGACCACGCTGATTTCAGCGCCCACCGGGTCCGGAAAAACGCTGGCTGCGTTTCTTGCTTGCATTGACCGTCTGGTGCGCAAGGCGCTGGCTGGAGATCTGGCTGATCGAACCGAAGTCCTCTACGTGTCGCCGCTCAAGGCGCTCGGCAACGACATTCAGAAAAATCTCGAAGTGCCGCTAGGAGAAATCTTGGCGATGGCCGGGGAGCGTGGGCTGCTCATGCCGGAGATTCGCACTGC
>PLKR01000384.1:10862-12378 GCA_003140655.1 Acidobacteriaceae bacterium
GCCGCCGGTACGCATCGGGCTTTCCGCTACGCAGAAGCCGATTGAAGAAGTCGCGCATTTTCTGACGGGCAGCTCTGACTCTAAGAGTTCGCGGACTGATGCGGTGATCGTCAACATCGGGCACAAGCGCAAGCTCGATCTAGCTGTCGAAGTTCCGCCCATGCCGCTGGGACCTGTGGCTTCGAATGAAATGTGGGACGAGGTCTACAACCGGCTGGTGACGCTGGTGGAGCAGCATCGCGCGACGCTGGTGTTTGTGAATACGCGGCGCATGGCGGAGCGCGTGGCGCATCACCTGGGCGAGCGCATCGGGGAAGAGAATGTGGCGGCGCACCACGGCAGTCTCTCGCGCAAGCTGCGCCTGGCGGCGGAGAAGAAGCTGAAAGAAGGACAGGTGCGAGTGTTGGTGGCGACCGCGTCGCTTGAACTGGGAATTGACATTGGCACGGTGGATTTGGTCGTGCAAATCAATTCGCCGCGCGCGATTGCGGTGACGTTGCAGCGCGTGGGACGGTCCGGGCACTGGCGCGGGGCGGTTCCCAAGGGGCGACTTTTTTGCACTACTCGTGACGATTTGCTGGAGTGCGCGGCTTTGGTGCGCGCGATTCGGCAGGGCGATCTNNGTGGCGGCTTGTTCCGCCGAAGAGTGGAGCGAAGATGAGATGTTTGCGCTGGTGCGGCGCGCGTATCCCTATCGCAATTTGGCGCGGGCGACGTTCGATTCGATTCTGGAGATGCTGGCCGAGGGCATTGCGTCACGTCGCGGGCGTTATGGCGCATATCTGCACCGGGATCGAGTGAATGGCAAGCTGCGGGCCCGGCGCGGGGCGCGGCTGGCGGCGATCACCAGCGGCGGGGCGATCCCGGACAACTCGCTTTATGCCGTAGTGGCGGAGCCCGATGGCATTGTGGTGGGCACGGTGGATGAAGACTTTGCCGTGGAGAGCAACCGCGGCGACATCATGCTGTTGGGTAACACTTCGTGGATGATTCGCCGCATTGAAACCAACGCTGGACGCGTGCTGGTGCAGGATGCGCACGGCGCTCCGCCGAGCGTGCCGTTCTGGCGAGGAGAAGCTCCGGCGCGGACCGAAGAACTTTCGGCGCATGTGGGAACTCTGCGGGAAAAGATCAGCGAAATGCTGCCACATACTTCGCCGGTAGGATTTTCCGCGACGCAACCGGAAGTGGCCGCGGCAGTGCGCTGGCTTAAGGATGAATGCGGGCTCGATGATTCCGGCGCGGAGCAGGCGGTTGAATACATTTTGCAAGGCCGGGCAGTGCTGGGCGCGGTGCCAACGCAGACGACTGTGATTGCGGAACGCTTCTTCGATGAAGGCGGTGGGATGCAGTTGGTGATCCACGCGCCGTTCGGGGGACGCATCAATAAAGCCTGGGGACTGGCTCTTCGCAAACGCTTCTGCGTCGGGTTCAACTTCGAGTTGCAGGCTGCGGCTACCGACAATGGTCTTAACATTGCTTTGGCCGAGCAGCACAGCTTTCCGCTGGCAGATGT
>PLKR01000384.1:12398-12590 GCA_003140655.1 Acidobacteriaceae bacterium
CGGTTTTTCCCGACGCTGCTGCGTGCTTCGAAAACATTCAAGGCGAGCGCCAGATCCCGGATCATCCGCTGGTGGGCGAGGTGATGAAAGATGTGCTCACCGAGGCGATGGATATTGACGGGCTGAAGTTTGTACTCAGCGGATTGGCGGATGGACGGATTCGTTGTCTCGCGGTCGATACGCCGGTTCCAT
>PLKR01000523.1 GCA_003140655.1 Acidobacteriaceae bacterium
CGCCCGCCAGCACATCCGGCAAAAACGCGAAAAAATTAAATTGCACCGGCAAATTGTATTTCCGCGCGGTCATCAAATACGCTTCCACAGTGCGCAGCGTGCGTTCGTAAGGCTGGCCATTTTCGTCGCAGAATTTATCCCAGCCGGTCCACCAACCGGCGCGCAGCATGNNGTTCAATCCGGCGGAATGAATTTGCGCCAGGTCACGGTCCCAGACGTAAACGTTCGGATGCTCGAAATAAAGCCGCTGTACGTCGCTGGACAAGTACGTAGTCCCCGCAACCGCCAGCGGATGACCATCGATCTCCAGATAATCCTGATTTACGGTGAAGCGCGGACCGGAGCGTAAATATTCTTCGTCGCGTATCCAAAATCCGGAGTGGTAAATCGCCAGGGTCTTATCACCGTCGAGAACTTTCGCCTCCACAATATGAAAACCCTTAGTCGTCGGAGCGGCCATGGACAAAGTCTGCAAGCCGGCCAGCGCCGCCGTTTGCGACATCCGACCGGAAGTTTGGCTTTCGGAAAAAATCGTGACCTTCACGACCGCGGATGCCGGCGCAGCGATAGCCGCCTGCCAATGCATATCCAATTCCACCGGCTCGCCCCNNCAGTGTCGGCCGCACCGTAAAGTCTAGACTGCCGTGCATCGCGCGCTCTGCCACTCCCCGAACTAAATTTCCACTCGGCGAATAGAAATCCGCGTTCAACTCGGCGTCGACAAAAATCCACCGCCCGCCGTCAAACCCATTTTGTTGATGATCGATTTCGATCATCGGCGCGGCCAGTTTGCGCCCGCCTTTTACGCCCCACGCCAGCGCATCCAGCCGCGCGTCAATGGAGCCGGCCGAGCCACCGCGGTTATAAAGATCCACGGCGCTCAAANNNCGATCAGCAGTTGCCGAGCGAAGCGCACGCTGTATTCCCGCAATTTCCATGAAGGGCCATCCCGATACCCCGCGCGCGTAAATGGTTCGCCGCCGAGCACCATCAAATTCCCGCCGCGTTGCAAAAAGGAAAAAATGGCCGGCCAATCCTGCTCCGGAAAAGCGGAGCCGTACGGCAGAACCAGGAGATGTGTGGCTGGCGCGTTGAGTGCCGCACCCAGTTCGTCCGCTGACGCAAAATGCGCCCCCGGAAGGGCCGNNGGGAAAAATCCTGCGCCACAGCTGGAACCGCGCACGTCGCGAATATTGGCAACAGTAGCGCCGCGAAAAAAACCTTCGACCACAAACTTTTGCTCATCGCCAAAAACCTCTCTCTGACTTTGCCGCAATATGCTAACGTGCTCTTATACCACCCGGCCACGCGATACAGGCAAGTACAAAATCGTTATTGCTGCGCACCCCGCTGTGGCATCATCTTCCGTGCCGCGTCTGAGTGGCTTAACAAAATGGCAAAGTTTGGGTATTGACTCTGCTGAAAAACGCCTCACACTACACGGCGGCGCGATGCACGCACCGGTTGCACGCAAATAATCGAACAGGGTGAGCGCTACTCCGAATGCCTACTCCTTCAAACATTGCTCCAGTGAATGTCACCGGCCAATCCGACGGCAAGGACTACACCGGCGCATTGGCCATGGTCACCACGCTGTTCTTCTTCTGGGGCTTCGTCACCGTCCTCAACGACATCCTGGTACCGCACCTAAAAAATATCTTCGACCTCAGCTATACGAAGGTCATGCTTATCCAGTTCGCCTTTTTCTCCGCTTATTTCATCTTCTCGATCCCCGCCGCCAAGATCATTGACGCCATCGGCTACAAGAGAACCATGGTTACCGGCTTGGTCACCATGGGCGTCGGCGCATTTCTCTTTTATCCAGCAGCTAGTGTCCCCTCGTACCCTTTGTTCCTCGGGGCGTTGATGGTGCTGGCCGCTGGAATCACGCTTTTACAGGTTGCTGCGAATCCCTACGTGGCAGTNNAGTTCTTGGCAAGCCGCAAACCGCTTCCAGCCGACTGAATCTTACGCAGGCGTTCAACTCCTTAGGAACGACGATTGGTCCGTGGGTCGGTGGCCTCCTGGTGTTGCATGCGCGGTCCACGGAGATACCGGCGAACAGTGAAATGTCCGCGCAAGTACTGCAAGCCTATCGTGTGCAGGAAGCTTCGTCCGTGAAGCTGCCGTATTTGATCATCGGCGCGGCGCTCCTCCTCTTCGCAGTCATTATCGGCTTGTTCAAACTTCCCGCCATGCCCGGCGCGGAGCACCACGCAGGCACCGGTCCGAAAGTCAGCCTATGGAAATATCGCCACCTGGTTCTGGGTGTGATTGGCATCTTCGTCTACGTCGGAGCGGAAGTTTCCATCGGCAGTTTTTTGATCAACTATTTCGCGCAACCCAATATCGGCAACTNNACGCACCGGCGGACTGCTCGGCATCGCGGCAATCGCGGCTGCGCTTCTGGTCTGCACGTCCATGCTCACCTTTGGACAAGTCGCCATGTGGAGCATCATTCTTGTGGGATTTTTTAACTCCATAATGTTTCCCAGCATTTTCACCCTCGGCATTGCCGAGCTTGGTCCGCTCACCGGCGACGGCTCCGGCATGCTGATCATGGCCATCGTTGGCGGCGCGATTCTGCCCGTAGCGCAGGGCTTTTTCGCGGANNTATTACGCGTTCAGAGGCTCGCGCCCGGTGATACCCGCGGCGGCGTAAGTCTCTTCTGCTGGGCGTGAAGAAAATGGCCATTCCAGACGCCGCTAAAAATTTATTCGTGGGAGTGGATGTCGGCGGCACGAAAGTAGCCGCAGGCCTGGTCAATCCACAGGGCCAAATTGTCGCCAATTTACGCAAGCCCATGGTTGCCGATGCGGATGCCGCTGCCGGGCTCGCGTCCGTCACTGACGCCATCGATGCATTGTTCGCCAGCAATCCAGAAGTTCGCGAAACCATCCGCGGGATCGGAGTTTGCGCGCCAGGACCGCTCGATCCCAACACCGGCGTGGTGATAAATCCCCCAAATCTAAAATGCTGGAGAAATTTTCCGCTTGCGACAGAAATTTCGCAGCGGTACGGCGTGCGGGTAAAGGTCGACAACGACGCCAACGCGGCGGCGCTCGCAGAGGTGCTGTGGGGCGCTGGACGCGGTTACAAGTATGTTTTCTACGCGACGATTGGGACGGGTATCGGCACGGGAATTATTTTTGATGGATGCATCTACCACGGACGAACCGGGGCTGCCGGCGAGGGCGGGCACGTCAGCATCGATTGTCANNACGGCCCGGTGTGTGGCTGTGGGAAGCGGGGGTGCATTGAAGTACTTGCTTCGGGGACGGCGATTGCGCGGCGTGCGCGCGAGAAGCTTGCGGTAGAACCGCAGTGCGGCTCGGCGCTGCGCGAACTGGCGGGGGGCAAGATTGAAACGGTGACCGGTGAAATGGTTGGGCGGGCTAACGCTGCGGGCGATCCGCTGGCGACGGAAATTCTGGTTGAAACTGCGGAACTGCTGGCGGTGTGGCTGGGCAACACCGTGGACCTGCTTGATCCGGACGTGATCATCATTGGCGGGGGAGCTGCGGCGTTGCTGCGTCCGTTTTTTGATGAGATTCGCAAACGTATGGAGCGGCACTGCGTCAACTCGCGGTACATGGAGGTTCCGCTGGTGCCGGCATTTTATGGCGCGGACTCGGGGATTGCTGGCGGGGCAGCGCTACTTTGCAACTGCGCACAAGCAAGATAACGCAGAGACACAGAGATCACGGAGATTCGTAGAGATTCGCAGAGCCGAGACCGATCTACGGGTTGCGGCGGTAGTGACCGATCGAAATTCCCGTCAGCGGGCGAATCAGCACTTACAAATTATTCCGGATACACCGCACCGGGACGCGCGATGCGAATGCGGTGATCCGTGAAGTTGTCATGCATCTCCGGCACATAAACCTTCGGCATGTGGCACGACGCGCAATTCTCCCTGCTGACCGGGCACGCCGGCCCGGCATGGTCCGCAGTTTTCTTGCTGCCGGCACCGTTGACGTGGCAGCTCAAACACGCGCCATCGTACGCGGCCGTTTCCGTTTCAAGCTGTTTATGCGGATTGTGGCAAGCGATGCAGGTCAGCCGCGCGTCGCCTTGGCCCCAACATTTGC
>PLKR01000276.1 GCA_003140655.1 Acidobacteriaceae bacterium
GATGCTGGTGAAAGACACTTGGACTGCGCTCTCGCTCAGAGTCTTGTCATCGGGAGTATCGGGCATGCGCGTTTCCTTCAAGAAAACCTGGAAGGGAAAATTGCGGATCATCGCAACGCAACCCTATGAAATCGAAAGGACAACAGCAGGAAAACCAGATCATGATAGGGAAGGATTGACGGAAACGCAAACGCGACGCTGCCCGTCATCGTAGGTCGGTTCCGCTCTATGTCTGTGAAACGTGCCTTCGTAACCCTCGATTCTCGAAGTCCGGCCAATTGAATTGTGGCGTGTAGACGGCCACGCGTTTAGATGTGTCCGTCTCGGTCAGAAGAGGGGTCCTTGGAAAACGAAAGACTAGGTTCTGGCCGGATGGTCGCTAGCCTTGATCGGAANNTTTCGATAAGGAGACTAGGAGGAAGCCGCTGGCGTTTGCGGCGGACGCGGTGCGCTATGGGATTTGAACGGCAGTCGGTTAGCGAATCGACCTGTGGGAGAGCACTGGCGAAGTGGATTGATGGTGTGGCAATCGTTGATAGGGGCGCCAGTGCCAGCCGAAGCGTGTGCGAACCGGGGCGCAGCCGCCCTGCTTAAGTTAGCGCTCATGGGGCTCAGCCCCATAGTCTTCATGCTCCATCGCCGGTTGATGGAAGCAGAGCCGGCGCCTGGTTTCGCACCCCTCATCGACTAGCGGCAACTTTCGCCTTCTGTCTCTGCCGCTCACGCTCGGCCTGCATTTCCTGGATGCTTTGCGCGACCAGTGGCGAGTGCAGCGCCTTGACCCAACTCGAATTCTCCCACTCCGGCTGCCCGCCCAGTGCGATGTCGAAGTCACGCATCGCTTCGTTGTGTTCCTGCGCCTGCCAGTTTGCAACGGCTCGTACGATGGCCCTTTCGGGATCCATTCTCTGTTCGTAGACACCGCCGTTCAGCGTCTGGAGCGCATCACCATACCGCCGGATTTCTATCTGCGCCCATGACAACCGGAGCCACAGGTTCACATCTGTGGGGCGTTGCTGTACTGCTGCTGACAACAAGTCGACCGATTTCTGGTAATCCCATTCAAGTAGTGCCACCAGCCCAACTCCCCCATCCACACTGGCGCTCGCTACTCTGCTGGAGTGCACTCTCCAGCTTGTGCGCGTCCTCAGGGTCTCCGGCCAACAGGCCCAGCCCAGATTGTGCTGTGGGTCTCCTCAGCGATCTACGCCGTCGGCTTCTTCGTGGCGTACGTTTTGGGGCCGATATTGACGAGGCTCGACCGATGATCCGCTCACGGCACGCCGGAGCAACGCAACCCCACCCCACCTTAGTGTCCATAGCGGGCGACGATTACGCCAACGATGGTGCCGCCGATTGCTCCCATGCCGATGATCGGCCCATAGGCTTTGGTTATAAGAGCGTCGGGAATGCTCAGGAGCAGGCCAAAGCATAGGCCGACCGCCCAACCGGGCCAAGGCAAACGGGCTGCACCGATTGCGAATCCAATTCCAAAACGTGCAATGAAAGCCGCCGTGATTGCAGTTTTCTTGTCAGGGAAGCTCATCGGCAGCATGATTCCGATGTCGATAGCACCGAATACCAAACCACAGATGACGCCAAGCAGGACTCTAGGCATGGATTCCTCTCCTATTAGGCTGCTACTCATTCGGGCGTGTCTAGTAAACCAACTAATTCTCTCAGTGTCCAGACTAAGTGCTGGAAGGGTATCCCGGTCTGAGAACTCGCCGCCTCGAACGAACTTGCCCACGCAGGCCGATCTATAATCTCCTGATGTGCGGACGCTACCGATTGTCACGGCGAAAGCAGATGGTTGAGGAATACTTCGAGACAGCATCCGATGAACCCGAGTGGAATCCCCGCGCCCTGCAGAGAAAGGCCAGCCGAGTGACCGCCTTCACTGCCGAGCAGTCCGTTCTCTGCAGTCCGGTTTGTCGAGGAAGAATCGCGAAATACGGGCATGTTTCGCGTATTTCGGAGGAAAGGGCGGCGAAATTTCTCTGCCGTTAAGACTTGCTGGCGGAGGGAGTGTGATTCGAACTCGCATTACCGTTTTGAATTCCGCAACCCCCGACGTTTGCCTAACTTGCAGGCAGTGCAGCACTTAACCAGAGAATCAACAGGCAGTGACTGGCCGCTAGGTCGACAAAAAACACCCCATCTCTTCCTCCGCTCATCAAGGCGAACGGTATACGATAGTGTGGCTGAAAGTGGTCACCTTGGTGCCTTGGCAAAGGGCCGACATTGGGTGCGCAATGACTACTTGCTTGGGCGCTCAGTCCGCTTTCCGCTGAGCGAGCTCACAAGAAGGCAAATAAATCGAGATTCTCAGAGATTCTTGCTCATGCTTTTCCGGATTACTTCCGCCAGTTGGCCGGAAAATGGAGTTTCCACCTGTGCGATCGTTTCCGAGTTGTCCTTCGAGGGCAATCGCGATTACATCTCATATGCCGACTTGTCAGTACCAATCTCTTGATGGCGGGAGCGGACTAACCGAATTGACGACAATTCGGAAGCCATCAATGACCCAGATCGTGAATGCGGGTGAATTACAATACATCCATTGAGCGTGAGTCGCAGTCTCACCTAGGAGGATGATACCGACGACGGAGCTTGGCGAAGTGCTCGTTAAGTTGAGCACTCGTTCGAGATCCAGTCAGTGCGCTTTGATCTCAACCTTATGCCAGATAGGTACGTTCGGATATCCGCCCTGGCTACGATATTTCTCCCGCTGCTAGTCGGGGTAGTCAGTGCGCAAAATACGACGCTGATCAGTCTTGATCAAGCCATCGACCTGGCACTAGCGCACAACCATTCCATCAAAGCTACGCGAACTCTGATTCTGCAGAATCAAGCCCAAGAGATTACAGCAAACCTGCGCCCCAATCCCACTCTTGGAGCTGATAGCCAGTTCGTCCCATTTTTCAGTCCGCAGGATTTTTCTGGGGAAAACCTGAATGAGACTCAGCAGTTTGATATTGGGATCGGGTACCTGTTTGAACGTGGTCACAAGCGGCCGCGTCGACTGCAAGCCGCTCGCGATCAAACCGCTGTCACACGGGCCCAAGTCGCTGACGCCGAACGAACTCTAGCTTTCAACGTAGGCCAGCAGTTCGTCAGCGTCTTACTGGCGGAATCCACTCTTCAGTTCGCGCTTCAAGATCTACG
This sequence comes from Acidobacteriaceae bacterium, assembly GCA_003140655.1. Lineage (GTDB taxonomy): Bacteria > Acidobacteriota > Terriglobia > Terriglobales > Acidobacteriaceae > Sulfotelmatobacter. The sequence goes on from PLKR01000276.1 coordinate 3,169, forward strand.
GGGCTTCCAGCAAACGGTCGATATTAGCGAGACACAGCTCAAGGCGGGTTACATCGGTGAAGGCGACTATCTTAAGATCAAGCTGCAGCTTCTGCAGTTTCAGACCGATGTGTCCTCTGCCCGTCTAGCGAAAGTGCAAGCGCTTGTCGGTCTGCGCGAGTTCCTGGGCTACAACGCGGTGCCGGCTGATTTTGACGTGATTGGCGATCTGGCGTATCAACCGCTCAAGACGAACCTTGAAGACTTGCAGATGAAGGCAATGCGTGAGCGTCCCGATTTTCGTGCGGCGGAATTGGGGACAACCGCGGCCCAGAGTCAGATCCTACTGGCCAAAGCGAACGCCAAGGTGGACGTAAATGGCACGTACGACTTCACCCATGTTTCCGGTGAGAACACGGCTTCGATCTTTGCGAATTTTGAGCTGCCGATCTTCAACCGCAATCAAGGAGAGATCGCGCGTACCGGTTATGTGCTGACTCAGGCGCAAGAGCAGCAGCAAGCGGTCAGCGATACGGTTCTCTCCGACGTGGCCAATGCTTATGAGGCTGTGAGGAGCAATGACGAAGTGGTGCAACTCTATACTTCCGGGTACCTCAAGCAAGCGCAGGATTCGCGTGACATCAGCGAATATGCGTATGAGCGCGGCGCTGCCAGCCTGTTGGATTTTCTCGACGCGGAGCGCAGCTACAGGTCCGTTCAACTGGCCTACCGCCAAGCGCTGGCCTCGTATATGACCGCTGTTGAGCAACTGAAGGAAGCTGTGGGAACGAGGAACCTGCCATGAACGTTGGCACCAGCCGTTGGCGGCGATTGGCTGCACTGGCCGCTGTGTCGGTGGCGATGTGGCTCGTACTGACCTCCTGTCAGGGTTCAGGCCCGAATCTCGTCAACTCTGGCGGCGCAAATAACTCAAACAATCCTGAGCTATTTACCATCCCGCAGGACCAAATGTCGCACGTGCAGGTGCTGCTGGTGCAGCCCACGACGCTGACCCGATCCCTACGGCTGACTGGGTCTGTGGCTTACAACAGCTTTCGCACCACACCGGTCATCACTCAGGTAAGCGGACCGGTCAGCAGGGTAGTGGTTGTCCCAGGGCAAAAAGTAACTCAGGGCGAGCCCATGTTGTACGTGGCGAGTCCTGATTACTCGCAACTCCGCACAAACTATTTGAAGGCGATTGCTGCCTATGCCCTGGCACAAAAGGCTAACGCCCGAGCCGAAGACTTGTATCAGCATCACGCGATTGCAGAGCAGAATGTGGAGCAGGCGCAGTCGGCTGAGGTGCAAGCCAGCGGCGACCTAATCGCGGCGCAAGCTGCATTGAAAGTTATGGGAGTTTCCGATCCCGACGCACTTGTGAAAGCTCCGCCCTCTTTTGAGGTTCCGGTAAAGGCGCCGATTGGCGGCCTGGTGGTTGAGCAGGATGTTTCCGCCGGGCAGCTCATCCAACCCGGCACCACGCAATGTTTCATGATTTCCGACGTCAGCACCGTCTGGGTTCTGGTCAATATCTATCAGAAGGATATGCCCTACGTGCGCGTGGGAGATCAGGTGACCATTCAGACGGATACTTATCCTGAAGTGTTCCATGGGCGCATTGCGTACGTGGCAGCGTCCCTGGATCCGAGCACGCGCACGCTGCAGGCACGCATCGAGACCAATAATCCCGGCGAAAAACTGAAGAAAGATATGTACGTGGTTGCAAACGTAAACACGGGCACGATACAAAATGCCATTGCGCTACCAGATGCAGCTGTCCTGCGCGATAGCGAGAACCAGCCTTTTGTTTATGCTGCGGCATCTGCGAACCAGTTTGGCAGACGCTCGGTGACGCTGGGAGAAAGTTTGAACGGACAGACGCAGATTACCAGCGGACTGAAAGCTGGTGACCGGGTCATCGGAAATGGCAGCTTGTTTCTGCAGTTCGGGAACTCACTGCAGCGCTAGCCTCAAGGCGCCAGACTTTGAGGAACGTTCGAACACTCTGGCAAGGATAGTGTCCACCAAAACGGAATGATCCACCGAATAGTCCAAGCGGCGCTGCGGCAACGATTTCTGGTACTGATGCTGACCGCTTTCATCACGGTCGGCGGAATCCTGTCTTTTCAGCGAATGCCGGTGGACGCGTATCCCGACCTCTCGCCTCCGCAGGTCGAAATCATCACCCAATGGCCAGACCATGCCGCAGAAGAAGTCGAGCGCTTGGTAACGCTTCCCCTTGAACTGGAGATGAACGGCGTCCCGCACATGGTAGTGATGCGTTCCATCTCGCTCTACGGGCTGTCCGATGTAATTCTCACCTTCGAAGAAAGCACCAACGATTACTTTGCGCGGCAAATCGTCTTTGAGCGCCTCGCTCAAGCCACGCTGCCAACAGGCGTAACCCCAAGTCTCGCTCCGCTGTTCAGCCCGAGTGGCTTGGTGTACCGGTACGTGCTGGAAAGCCCCGACCGCAGCCCGCAGGAGCTGAAAACGATTGAAGACTGGGTGATTGAACGAGCTTATCGTTCGGTCCACGGCGTGGCTGACGATTCAGGCTTCGGTGGAACGGTGATGCAATACCAGGTGCTGCTCGACCCGGCGCGCATCTATGGCTACCATCTGACCATTCCACAAGTCACTGCGGCTCTCGTGGCCAACAACTCGAATGCGGGCGGCGGTTTTTATTCTCAAGGCGGACAGTTCTACTACGTCCGAGGCATCGGGCTGGTACGGAACACCGAGGACATCGGAAACATCGTGGTCGGCGCCAACAAAGGCGTACCGATCCGAGTACGTGATGTTGGAGATATAGCGATCGGGCACGCCCCGCGGCTAGGGGAATTCGGCTTCCAGAAGAACGACGATTCCGTTGAGGGTGTCATTCTCATGCTGCGCGGAGAGCAAACGCAGAATGTCCTGAAGGGAGTTGAGGCAAAAACCGAGGAACTGAACCATCAGATTTTGCCGCCTGACGTCAAGATTCACCCCTATTACGACCGTAGCGAATTGGTGGACCTGACTACGGACACAGTGGAGGCGAACCTACTTCGTGGCATGGTGCTGGTCTTGGTCGTGCTGATTTTTTTTCTGGTCAGCTTCCGCGCTGCCGTTATTGTTGCCCTCACCATTCCACTCTCACTTTTGTTTGCTTTCATCGTGCTCCACGCGCACGACGTTGCCGCGAATTTGCTTTCTATCGGTGCCATCGATTTTGGGATTGTCATCGATGGCACCGTCGTGATGGTTGAAAACATCTACCGCGAGCTGGCACTACGGGAGGGACAGAACTATAAGCTGAATGAAGTCATTCTTGCAGCCGCAAAAGATGTAGATCGCCCGATCTTCTATTCGGTCGCTGTTATCCTAGCCGGATATCTTCCGATTTACGCGCTGAGCGGGCCGTCGGGCAAGCTGTTTCACCCCATGGCTGAGACCATGTCATTTGCTCTGGTTGGCGCGCTTATCCTGACGCTAACACTAGTTCCCGTGCTTGCCTCCTACTGGTTCAAAAGCGGCGTAAGCGAGAAACGCAATCGCGCATTTGAATGGATGAAGGGAAAATATGCTGGTCAACTGGATTGGGCGCTCGATCGGCCCAAGACCACCATAGCGATCGCAACCCTGATCTTTGGGGCGACTCTTCTGCTGGTGCCCTTCATCGGTGGCGAGTTCATGCCTCACCTCGATGAAGGCGCGCTCTGGGTGCGGGCGACCATGCCCTACACTATTTCCTTTGAGGAGGCCAGCAGCATTGCTCCTCAGATCCGTGACATTCTGATGTCTTATCCGCAGGTTACCGTCGTAGGTTCAGAGTTGGGGCGCCCTGACGATGGCACTGATCCCACCGGATTTTTTAATTGTGAATTCTACGTTGGCCTCAAGCCTTATAAGGACAAAGCATGGACCGGCCAGATCAGCGAGAAAAAACAGCTGATCGAATCGATCGACAAGAAGCTCACGGCCTTTCCCGGGATCATTTTCAACTATACCCAGCCTGCAGAAGATGCCGTGGACGAAGCACTCACCGGCCTCAAGAGTTCTTTGGCTGTCAAGATATACGGTGAGGATTTGAATGTATTACAGGACAAAGCGATCCAGATCAAGAACACGCTCAGCAATGTGCCGGGGTTTGCCGACCTCACAGTGGTGCGCGAACTTGGTCAGCCCAGCCTGCTGGTCGACGTCGATCGGAACAAGATCGCACGGTATGGGATCAATGTCTCGGATGTGGAAGCTGTGATTTCAGCAGCAGTGGGCGGACAGGCGGTCACTCAAGTTATTCAAGGGGAGAAGCTGTTCGATCTGGTTGTCCGCATGCAGCCCCAGTTCCGCAGCAGCGAGCATGAGATCGGAAATCTGTTGGTGGGCACTCCGGACGGGCAACAGATTCCTCTCAGCCAGCTCGCCGACATCCGCCAGGGAAACGGTGCGTCCTTCATTTATCGCGAAAACAACTCCCGCTACATCGGCGTGCAATACAGCGTGGAGGGACGTGATTTGGAGCGGGCCGTTCGAGACGGCCAGGCGGCTGTCAAGAAAGTGGTGGCGCTGCCGCAGGGTTACCGGATGGAATGGGGCGGCGAATACAGCCAGTTTCTCGAGGCCAAATCGCAGATGTACTTTATTGGCCCCCTCGCCGTAGTCCTAATTTTCATGATCTTGTTTGCCCTGTACGGAAATTTCAAGTTTCCCGTCACTATCGCTCTCGGTGTAATCATGACGGAACCGGTGGGCGCGCTGGTTGCGCTGAAACTCACACACACTCCCTTCAGCGTTTCCTCAGTCTTGGGTCTTCTGGCATTGCTCGGGGTTTCAGTGGAGACTGCAGTCATTCTCGTCTCCTACATCAACAAGCTGCGCCGGGAAGGTATGGGGATCCGCCCGGCCACCAGGGAAGCTTCGCTCCTGCGGCTTCGCCCGATTATGATGACCGCCCTGGTTGCCTGCCTGGGATTGCTGCCAGCTGCGCTTTCCACCGGCATTGGATCAGATACTCAAAGGCCGTTCGCCATCGTCATCGTGGCCGGCCTCATCTCCCGGCTCTTCATCGGATTCTTCGTCAATCCTGTCTTGTACGAGATGGTTGCCCGCGAGGGCGATGTGCTGCAGGTCTAGGCGAAAACCAGAGTTAGAACACTCACCGAGTGTGTCGAGCGAACTTTTGACATTTGCAGGAGCTGATAGCATCCAAATCGATGACTTGGAGCCAAACAATCAAAGGCGTGGACGCCGACTGCTCGCCTTCGTGAGCTGTTCTTGGGAGTCTCAGAGGATCCAAGAGGATCTATGAGTAAACATCATTACAAGGGCAGGAAAAAGGTCGTGGAGAGATTCACGAACTGGCACGGACTCGGGATTCTGGTCGCAATCGTTAGCTTTATGGGAGGGCTCCTGTTGCTGTGGATGCTTGGATATCTGCATTTCGACGTCCACTAATTTTCGGTTTCTTATTTTGACGCCTAGGCGGACCGCCTTACCGGCTGACAACACTTCAAAGGGAAGGCAGTAGAGGACTTCGTAGATCAGATCTTTCGCTCGACCTCATTCGCAACCCACCGGGCTTCTCGGCATTGTGCTCCGATCACGGGCAAGCCGGAAGTTAGCGGTTCGTCCGTCGGATCAGTAAGGATAAACGCCCATATGGGAAGCGCCGAACGCTGTTTCCAACAAGCTGACAAAAGTCAACTCGCGATGGCCAAATCCCCCGCTTATGATCGCATAGCATTCGCCTAATTCCCTGCTTGAAACCGGACTGCACATGCGCCCTGCAGAGAAAAGCCAGGCCAGTGGCCCCTTCGCTGCCGAGCAGTCCGTTCTCTCCAGTCCATGTTGTTGAGCAAATATTGCTAAATACGGGCATGTTTCCCGTATTTCGCGGCAACGGGTCGGGAGATTTCTCTGCAGTTAAGACTTGCTGGCGGAGAGACTGTGATTCGAACTCGCGTTACCGTTTTGAATTGCGCAACCCCCGACGTTTGCGTAACTTACGGGCAGTGCAGCAGTTAACCAGAGAATCAACTGGCAGTGACTGGCCGCTAGGTCGATTAAGAACAGTCCATCTTTCCTTCGCTCATTAAGGCGAACGGCATACGATAGTGCGGCTGAAAGTGGTCACCCATTGTGCCTTGGCAGCGGGGTCGAAATAGCGCGCCATGACTACCCGCCTGGGCGTTCAGTCCAGACCTAAGAAGTCTCTCCGCGCAGCGTGCTCGCAAAAAGGCAAATAAATGAGATTCTCAGAGATTCTTGTCGTGCTTTTCTGCGAACTTTCGTCATTCCGGCAGGGAAGATGAAGTTCCATTTGTACAATCTTTTCCGAGTTTTCCGTCGGGGAGCAATTACGATTACTTCCCACATGCCGACTTCTCGGTACCGACGGACTTTTACAAAAATGGCCTACACCGCAGATATAACAGAATCCTCATTTCCTTTATGCACCCTACGTTCCGGTAGTGCCTGGTCAACACGCTAATCGAAAACTGACCCCACTACCCTCTTTTGAGACTGGTCCACTACCCGTCGTGGGACGTTGCGATGGAGACGAAAATCCAAAGTAGCCCACTACCCAAAACGTACGAATAGATCCCAGGCGCCTCATGTCCAAGGTTCTGCACGTACTCAACGTACGACCCNNCCGAGACCGCGAAGGAACATGCGGTCATGCGATACGAAGATCATGGTGCCTTCAAAATCCTTCAGGGCGTCCACCAGCATCTCCTTGGTCGCAAGGTCCATCGAGTGTCACGTCCAGAGCGTTGAGCTGATGTCTAATTTCGAGAAGATCGGACAGTGCTGGTGGAAGTAAATTTCCAGGGTAAGGGAGCCGCGGGAGCGTAGGCGGCGAGGATTCTTCGGACTTATTGTTCAGGTGCCAGTGAAATCGGGACATCGGCGGTGACTACCGTAGACGGGTCATCCCGCAGCTTCAGGTAGAGAGTCTTCCCTTTGGGCTGTGGAATCGTCAGCGTGACTTGGACAAAGCCGTCGGGGACGGTCACAGAGTTGGTAAAGTCAGGATCGCTGCTGACGGCGTCGATCAGAAAGAGCTTGTCTCCATTCAGAGTGCATTGTTTTTCCGCGTCGCGCGCGCAACGAATTCCCTCGAGAACTGGGATTCGCACCAAGGTGACCAAGGGTTGCCAGGCCCCATCAATCCCATCCCCATCCACAGGACGAAACTTCAACGGCCCGAACGCCGAGGGACCGAGCAACTTCATGGGATCAAGCATGGCAAAAATGGTTTTGGAATCCTGCAGGGTAACGTTGCCATCTTTTTCGCTGAGCATCACGCTGAAGGACTCGTCAGCCGTGGCCACCTCGATCTTCTCGGTAGAGGGAAAATTCTCTGGCACCTGCGTCTTCAGAAAGAAATTCAGGCGCGCGTCCTGAGGAAGCTCATCCTGATCCAGCCTGACCGTGGATGGAGGGCCTGATGAATCCAGCAGGACACTCTTGCTGAGCACGTTGACGCGCGGCCGAGGAGCTTCCACGGCGGTTTTCAAATCCATAGAGCGGCCGTCCTGCAGCGCCACGTGCACCACGATAGAGTCTCCGGGCTGCAGCCGCTTGGTTACCGACGCGTCGTGGCAAACCAGCTTCAACTCGTCGCGCTGGTTGGCACGCGATAAACCGTCTGGCGCGAAACGCAAGCCGGCAACGTCGATCGCTGTGACTTGATCGAGTCTGGTGCCTTTGAGCACGCCGTCGGTGTCACCGGAGTGGATATCGAAGGCATCCAGCCGTCCCGCCTCGGAGTATGTATGGAGCGGAATCTCATCCGCCGGGCGAGTCCCCATCTTGTAGATCATCACGGTCAGCATTCCTGCCGTCGCGTTCTGCAGAGGAACCTTCACTTCCAGTTCTTCGGGCTTGGCAATCTTCCATCCCGCTTCGGTGATTTTGCCTTTTTCATCGCGCAGGCCGACGGAACGGACACAACAAGCATCCGGAGACTCGAGATGCAAAGTGTCTTCGCGCCCGACGATAAGGGCGCTGGCGTCTTTGGATGCAACTACCCACTGCTCAGGGCTGGATCCGCGCAACCGGAAGCGAGGGCCCTCAAAGGGACGAAAGCCCCAAACGCCCCGCAGGATTCCGCTGACCTCCCCCTGCAGTTCAACCGACTGCATGGCCTTGGTATCGATCACAAAGCCGCCCTGGGCGGGATCCGGCACGGCCGGAAGATCAATCCCTGGTCCGGACCTCGTTTCCACGTGCAAGACGAAGTTGTGCGCCAACTCCGTGGCAAATGCCAAGGGAGCCCCGTCTGCAGGCAAGAGGAGGGAAGGCTTATCGATGCAGAAGACTTGCGCAGCATCGATGGCGCGCAGAGGTGGATCGGCCGCCGGCAGAACCAGCGGAAGAGCGATCACGATAACGGATTTTGGGTTCCGGAAAGAAGGTGGAGTGTTCAGACGAAGATTAAGATTGTCCTTCCTCGGCAGGGCTAGGGCCGGAATGTACTGATATTGCGCCGTGTGCGCTGTGCCCAGGATTCGAACCACGTCCACGACTGCGCCCACATAAGCGCTGTAGTATCCAGCGCCCGCGGTCGGAGTGGCGCTAACCTGCATCAGCAGGTCGCTGGATGGCCCAGAAGTAAGAGTTGCGACCATGGTCTGACTGTGAGCGTCGTCGAGGACCAGCTGATCCGTGTTCTGGGTAAGGCAGGGAGCCTGCTGGGCGCTGGGCTTGTCAAAACACTGCTGGTCGAGGCGCATGTCAAGGCTGCGCGCCAGCAGAGTGCTGCGCGCCTTCATCTGTTCGGGATCAGACGATGCAGCTTCACGAACGGAATCTAGATATTTTTCCAGGCGCTGGCGATCGAGGCTCGCCTGTTCCAGATCCTGCGCGGCACGAACGAAGGCTCCGGGCTTCCCTCGGACTGCGCTGCGCAGGGTACTGAACGCGCCCCCGGTTTCGGGCGCCAGAAACACGATCGCTTCTTCGGCTCCGTCCGGAACGGTGACGTAGACACCTTCGTCATGAACCGGCTTGCTCCACGCGTCGATGCGAGTGAACCATGAGTCCGGCGGAGGATTGGTCGATCCTCGCAGAAAGGAAATAACCATCAAGTAATGCACCGATTGAGTATCCGGCAGATCGGGATGCACCCAAAGCCGATCTCCCCACTGCAGATTGGGAACTTCGGAGATGGGAAGCGTATGCCCGGCGCGTTGTACGCGGACGTCGACCTTCGGTCCGGTCAGGTCAAAAGCGGCGGCATCGGCTCGCAGATTCGCCAGGCAGAAAACCACGGACGATAGAGCGCAAAGAGTGAAACAGAACATCCGAAAACGCTGGCCCGAATAAATCAAAACACACGTCTCCCTTTTCAGAATCCGGGACAGTCATGATGCGCGCCAACTCGAAGCGGAAAAGCGAAAGACGCGCAAACCGGGCGAGTCGACGGAAACATCGCTGCTTCATCGTACCGCGGGTTCAGCCATGAGAGCAATGGATTCGCCAAACCGATAGTGCACGATCACACTGGGACCGTGGTGCTCGGTCGCGCCGTTAAATCTCCTGCAAAAACAAAGCGGCGGACATTTCGCATGGTCTGCGAACTCCGCCGCTATTCTTCGACGACTGCCTCTACCTTTTGAGAAAGAGATCATTTTGAAGGAGCAACTCGCGGCACGCTGCCTCTTCCAGTGTAGCCCGGCCAGAAAATTGCCGGCCAACGCTGGCACGTTGGATTATTGAAGGTTTGCCCGTTAATCAGGACTTGTGCGCACTCCAAGAAAGTTCGCGGTAATTCACCGAGAGATATAATCTCCGCGTGCGACAACCTAATGCGGCATGTAATGGCGCTTCGCGTTTCCAAAGCGGTTCTCGTCTTTGCAATCGCACTTTTCTACATGATTCTGGTCCTAAACAGCATCACGGATTACGGCTCCAACTATGAGTTTGTCCGCCACGTCCTGATGATGGACTCAACCCTTCCGGGGAACCACCTCATGTGGCGCGCCGTCAATTCGCCGCTGGTACATACGGCCTTCTACATCGGCATGATCGCCTGGGAATCAGTCACTATGCTTCTATGCTGGTGGGCTGGTGTTCGGTTGCTGAAATCGTGTCGTGCGGACAGGGCGCAATTCGCCGCTGCGCTGAACGTCGCCGTGATTGCACTGACGACGAGCCTGCTGATGTGGTTTGTGGCATTGCGAGCCCTTGCCAACCTGTTGTCAAAAGTCAACTCGCTCTCGCCGAATCCGCGGATTTTGATCGCATTGTATTCGCCTAATGCCCTCCGTGAAACCGGACTGCACATGTGCCCTCCAGAGAAAAGACGGGATAGTGACCCCGATTTCTCCTGAGCAGTCCGTTCTCTGCAGTCCGGTTGCTGAGAAATTATCGCGAAAAATGGGCATCTTTCGCGTATTTCCGGAAGAAAGGGCGGCCGGGAATTTCTCTGCAGTTAAGACTTGCTGGCGGAGCGCGCAGTCTGCTGCGAACCTCCCTGTATTTTTCCCTGTTAGCAGGGAAAGTTGGCGGAGAGGAATTTTCTCAATTTTAGGATCGAAATCGATCACCTAACCGTAGATCACCCTTGTTTTTCTATGACATGTGGCGATTTAGTCGCAGATCGGAACAGGAAAGTATCAGGGAAATAACAGGGAGCGAACAGGGATTTCGCGGAGAAGAACAGGGAATACAGAAGAAAATCAGTTTATGCGGCCTGGTCTCTGCGCTGCAGGAAGCAGGATCATACGTTGCTCGGCCCAACTCATCGGCAACTTCTTCCTTAACTTCTCAAGCGTCAAGTCCT
>PLKR01000150.1:0-135 GCA_003140655.1 Acidobacteriaceae bacterium
GGAGAAGGCCGGTCTCCGACGGCGCAACAGCAGTCAGGTCCCAGTGCCGGCAGCGGCGTAGTCGAGGAATTTGGTAGGAAGCGAACCCAAAAGCCCAAAGCCGAGTTTCGGTGCTGCGTTAATCGCCTGGCCCAC
>PLKR01000150.1:226-924 GCA_003140655.1 Acidobacteriaceae bacterium
GGCCTTCTCATGGAAGGCGATTTCGCTCACTGACCCAGCTCGCAGGATCAATGAGTGTAGCCGCTCCACACGTGCGGTGGCGGGGGAAGCAGGTTGCTCACCGGGCTTGGCGCCCGGTTCGGAATGACAAGAATTTAAGAACAGGATGGCGTGCTCCGCATGATTGACCAGCCCCGGGGGCTGAAGCCCGGTTCACTACCTACCGCTCACGCGGCGCTGAAGCGCCGCTCTTCCACGGTGCTCCCGAACAAGGTCAAGTCCGCCGGAAGTCAAACAGGAAATTGACTCTGTGGGCGCGGCACTCTACCATGGTGCCACTTTGCGGAAGTCGGGTCGCGGCATGCCCGGCCACTCATGATCGGCGAAACCATTTCTCACTATCGCATCCTGGAAAAGCTGGGCGGCGGAGGCATGGGTGTGGTGTACAAAGCTGAAGACACCCGGCTGCACCGCTTCGTTGCGCTCAAATTCCTTCCCGAGAGCGTGGCACGCGATCCGCAGGCTCTGAGCCGGTTTCAACGCGAGGCCCAGGCAGCGTCGGCGCTGAATCATCCGAACATCTGCACCATCTACGACATCGGCGAAGCCGACGGGCGCGCCTACATTGTCATGGAGTTTCTGGATGGCCTGACGCTGAAGCACACCATCAACAGCGCGCCGCTCGAACTGGAGACGCTGCTGCGGGTTGCGCTGGACGT
>PLKR01000150.1:946-8094 GCA_003140655.1 Acidobacteriaceae bacterium
GCGACATCAAGCCGGCCAACATTTTTGTGACCAGCCGGGGAGACGGAAAGATTCTTGATTTCGGGTTAGCCAAAGTCACGGCAGTGCCGGGAGATGCGACGCAGACCGGCACGGCTGTGGATCAACTGACCGACGCGGGCTCGACGGTGGGGACGGTGGCTTATATGTCGCCGGAGCAGGCGCGGGGCAAGCCGCTCGATTCGCGCACGGACCTGTTTTCGTTTGGAGCCGTCTTATATGAGATGGCGACCGGCACGCTGCCGTTTCGTGGAGACAGCACGGCGTTGCTGTTCGAGTCGATCCTGCATAAGGCGCCGGTTGCGCCGGTGCGGCTGAATCCCGATCTGCCCGCTGAGCTGGAACGCATCATCAATAAAGGTTTGGAGAAAGATCGCGACCTGCGCTATCAGCACGCCTCCGACATGCGCGCGGATTTGAAGCGGCTGAAGCGGGAAGTGGAGTCGAGCGGCACTTCAGCGGCGGCTGCGGAGGACAAAGCAGAGAGCGGTGCAGCGGCAGCGCCGGTGAAGCGGGAGTCGAGCGGGAAAGGTTTGGCGACAGCGAGTTCGGGAACGAGCGCGGCTACCGCCGCACCGCGATCGAAAGTGGGCTGGATGGTTGCGGCATTTGTGGTGGTGATCGCGGCTGGCGTGGCCGGCTACTACTACACGCATCGTCCCACGCCCAAGCTCACCGAGAAAGATACGATTGTAGTGGGAGATTTCGCCAACTCCACGGGCGACCCGGTATTTGACGATGCCCTCAAGCAGGCGTTGAGTGTGTCGCTGCGGCAATCGCCGTTCCTGAATGTGCTCTCGGACGAAAAGGTGGCGGCCACGCTCAAGTTGATGACGCGTCCGGTCAACACGCCGCTCACGCCGGATGTGGCGCGTGAGTTGTGCCAGCGCGCTGACAGCAAGTCTTACATTGCGGGATCCATCGCCAACCTCGGGAATCAGTATGTGGTGGGACTGAAGGCGGTAAATTGCCTGAATGGAGACACGCTGGCGCAGGAACAAGCTACCGCGCCGGGCAAGGAGAAGGTGCTCGATGTGCTGGGCGAGGCAGCCGGAAAACTGCGCGCCCAATTGGGCGAGTCGCTGGCCTCAGTGCAGAAGTTTGATGCGCCGCTGGCACAGGAGACCACGCCTTCGTTGGAAGCGCTGAAGGCAGCGAGTGTCGCCCGGCGAGTCTCGCAGGAAAAGGGCTCGGCCGAGGCGCTTCCAATTTACCAGCGTGCCATCGAACTGGATCCCAACTTCGCCACTGCCATTGAGGGCGTGGGCATTATGTATGGCAACGTTGGCCAGCCCATGCGTGGGAACGAGTACTTGAGCAAAGCGTTCGCCCTGCGGGACCGCGCCAGCGAGCGTGAAAAGCTGCACATCACTTCGATGTATTACTTGGCAGCGACGGGAGAACTGGACAAGGCCATTGAAACCTTCCGGGAGTGGGAAGAGAACTACCCGCGAGATGAAACTGCCCACATCAACCTCGGCGTGCTTTACGCTTTCGAAGGCAAGATGGAACAGGGGGCGGCGCAAACGCGCGAAGCCCTACGGCTGAATCCGGACAATGTGATTTCGATCGGGGACATGCTCGGATTCCTGGTTAGCCTTGGCCGTTTCGACGAGGCCCGGCAGCTCTATCGGCAAACTTTGGCGCGCAAGCTGGATGACGATACCTTGCACAACGTTCTCTACGGTTTGGAGTTCGTCGAAAGAAATCCGAAAGGGATGGCCGAACAGGTGGCCTGGTATGAGGGAAGGCCCGAACTGCAGCACGAGGTTCTGGCCCTGGAGGCCGATACGGAAGCCTATGCCGGACATGCCGCGAAAGCCCGGGAGTTGACGCGCCACGCCGTAGAAGCCGCCCTGCGTGCGGATAACAAGGAATCGGCGGCAATCTGGCAGCTCGATAGCGCGTGGCGGGAGGTGCTTTTCGGCAATCTCGAAGAGGCAAAGCGGGAAGCAATTGCCGGTCTGGCTTTCGCTCCGGACAGCCGGGATGCACAGCAATTGGCGACGCTGGTCCTGGCGCGGACCGGGGATCCAGTGAAAGCGCGCGGGATGGCCCAGGAATTGGCCAAGCGATATCCGCTGAACACCATCGTGCAGTCCTACTGGTTGCCCACGATTCAGGCGCAATTGGCATTGAACGCCAAAGATGCGGTGGGCGCGCTCGCGCAGTTAAGGAACGCCGTGAATCTGGAATATGGTTTGGCAGTGGGCAATGCGAATAGTTCCTGCCTATTTCCGATCTATCTTCGAGGGGAAGCTTATCTGGCGCCAGGGCAGGACAGTGCGGCGGCGGAGTTTCAGAAGATCATCGACCACCCCGGTGTGGTCTGGAACTGCGCCACCGGCGCGCTGGCGCATTTGGAATTGGGGCGCGCTTATGCGCTTGCGGGAGATAAGACGAAAGCCCGGGCGGCGTATCAGGATTTTCTTACTTTGTGGAAGGATGCCGACCCCGACATTCCTGTGCTGAAGGAAGCTAAGGCAGAGTTCGCGAAGTTGCAATAAGGGCTGCCGTTAGCCAATTGATTTAGCGTGGGCCGTGGGATAACCTGCTTGCAGTTCTGAGAGGCTCACCATGCGTCGAACATTCCTGATGGCCGCACTCTGTTTAGCTTTTATCGCACCTGTTCTTAGCACACCTGGCTTTGCGCAATCTTCCGATGCTGACCCAGCCACAAAAGGCGACATCGAGACCTACCTTCGGACGATGCACTCCCACGACATGATGCAGAAAACGATGGAAGCCATGTTGAAGCCCATGCATCAGATGTTTTCCGACCAGTTGGAAAAAAATGGCAAGACCCCGCCTGGAGATGCCGAAAAGCGGTTCAACAAAATGATGGACGACCTGATGAAAGGCGCGCCTCTCGACGAGATGACGCAGGCTATGGTCCCCGTCTACCAAAAACACTTTACCAAGGGCGACATCAACAACCTGATTACGTTCTATTCCTCACCCACGGGCCAGAGAGTTCTAGAGGAGATGCCTGCAATCGCAGGCGAGAGCATGGCGGCGATGATGCCCATCATGCGCAAATATATGGAAGAATCGAAGGATCGCGTGGAACAGGAGGTTGAGGAAATGGAAAAGAACCCACCAAGGCCCAACCGGATTCCGTTGTTCGGCAATGAAAGCTGTCTATCTCTACTGGCAGCGGGTCGGGACTTCGCGCATGTTAGAATTTGCGAAAGCTGTTTCCTTACGCGAAAGCTCAGGTTCTAAGAGACCACATTGATTGAGCTGGCACCTTCGATTCTTTCGGCGGACTTTGCCCGTCTTGGNNATTATGGATGGGCATTTCGTTCCCAATCTTACGATTGGGCCGCCAGTGGTGCAGTCGCTGCGCAAGGTGACGGAGTTGCCGCTCGACTGCCATCTGATGATCGAGAATCCGGACGAGTTCATTCCAGCGTTTGCCGAAGCGGGTGCGGATTGGATTTCGGTACACCAGGAAGCTTGCCGGCATTTGAACCGCACGCTGCACCTAGTCAAGAGCCACGATTGTCTGGCTGGCGTGGTGATTAATCCGGCTACGCCAGTGGACGCTCTGGCCGAAGTGCTCGATATTGTGGACTATGTGCTGGTGATGTCGGTGAATCCGGGGTTTGGGGCGCAGAAGTTCATTCCGGCTACGCTGCACAAAATGCGGCGCTTAGCCGAGATTCGCAGTCAACGCCGACTGACTTACCGCATCGAAGTAGATGGCGGCGTGGGGCTCGACACGGTTGGCGACGTGGTGCGGGCGGGAGCGGAAATCCTGGTGGCGGGCAACGCCGTGTTCGGTCATGGTGATCCAAGGAAGAATGCAGAGGCGCTGCTGAGGGCGGCTACGGAAGCGGCGCTGCTGAAAGTATAGTGGCGGCTGTGTAAAGAAAGCCGAGCTTCGCTTGGCGGACAGCCGAGGCGGCTGTCCTTACAGGAGTATTTCGAGGTGTTAATGTCCCATCGAATTTCATTGATTACGCTGTTGGGCGTGTCGCTGGCGATCACGGTCGCTTGCACCAACAAGAAGTCTGTCAATCCGCTGGCCAATATTGGGTCGAAGCAGCCCGATAAGGTGTTGTTCGACAAGGCCATGGAAGCGATGAAGCACAACCGCTTCGACGTGGCACGCATGACGTTGCAGACCTTGATCAACACGTATCCCGACTCGGAGTTCATCGCACGCGCGAAGCTGGCGGAGGGTGATTCCTGGTACGCGGAAGGCGGAACAGCCTCACTGGCGCAAGCCGAACAGGTATATCGCGACTTCGAAACGTTCTTCCCCAACATGCCGGAAGCGGCCGAAGCGCAGTTGAAGATCGCCAANNACCTGATCATGCAGTATCCGGACAACGCGAAACTCGTGAAAGAAGGCAAGGAGCGTCTGCTGGAAGTGCAGGAGGTGCTGGCCGACCGGGAGTTTGGGATCGGGAAATTCTACAATATGCGGCTTTCGTATCCGGCGTCGATTGCGCGGCTGAAGTCGCTGGTGGAGAAATATCCGCTGTACAGCCGGGCCGATGAGGCGCTGTATCTGCTGGGTCAGGACTATGAAGGAGAGATCGCACAGTTACGGGCGAGACCGATTTGCACGGCATTCAACACTCCGCCGGGCTGCGTCGGGAGGGAAGCGGACAAGGCCAAAGTAATTGGAGAATGGACCAAGGAAGCCTCCGCGGCGTATTCGCAGATCATTACGCGGTATCCGGCGATGGAGCGCGAGACGGACGCGAAGAAGCGGTTAGAGGCGCTGCATCAGCCGATCCCGCGGCCGACCAAGGCGGCGCTGGCGCAGAACCGGGCGGAGGAACAGAGCCGGCGCGACAACAGCGCGCTTGACCAGTTGATGAGCGTGCTGAAGAAGGGGCCTGACGTGGCGAATGCCGCGAAAGTAGGCGATCCAACCTTGGTCGACCCGACGCCATTGTCGGCCAACCAAATGGCTGGAGAAACAATGCGGAAGGCGCTGGGAAGTCCCGCCGGCGAACATGGTCTGAGCGGGGAAATCGTGAAGGGTGGAGCTCCAGGCGGGAACGAACCGGCTCCGCGGTCCGATGCAACCCCGGCCAACAGCCAGCCTTTTGCGCGCGCGAACACGGCGGCGGACCCCAACGAACTAAAGCCGGCGGCGCCAGATCCAAATGAGTTGAAGCCCAGTGGGCCTCCGGACCCGAACGAGTTGAAGCCGGCTACGGAGAGTCAAAGTGCGGCAGCGGCCGATGCCGCCGCGCCACCTCCAGTGCAAATCAATGAGATTCAGCAGGGACCAGCACCGTCTGGCAGTGAAGCCGTCGCGAGTTCCAGTTCCGACCTGGCCAGCGACAAGGATGTTTCGACCAGCAAGAAGAAGAAAAAGAAGGGATTGAAGAAGATCATCTCGTTCTGAAGCGGCGAGAACGGAGATTTCACTTCGGGGTCTGCGGCTGAACCAGTGGTGCGCGGTAGGTCAGATCCAAATCCTTTTCTATCTGCCGGGCATGGGCGGGATTCGCCGCCTTCATCTCTTCGAGAATCGGCTCCAGGAAGCGGTTGTATTTCTGCAACCCTGAAACGTCATGAGCGGCGAGTATCTTCTCCACCGCTTGTGCTGTCGCCGGAGTGACCAGTTCAAGCCTGCCCACGAAGACTCGCACAGTTTGTGATGGAGCGGGATGGATGGTCAGCGGGAGAATCGCATTCAGGAAGCGGCTCGGTACGATGTAAAACAGCCGGCTGCCCTCTTCGAACCAGGATTGCCGCCAGGTTTCGATCATGGCGCGTGCTTCGTCAGGATAAAGGCCCTGACCGGTCAAGATTTCCTGGAGGTCGCGGCTCGTCGAATCAAGAGTCGCGGTCAGATCAGGAGGGTCGAGCGACATTTCGTCCTGCAGTGCGCCTCCGAGACGGTAGCCAAGCTTGTCGCCACGGCGTTCGAAGAGGATCACACTGGGGATTTCCTGCTGGGCAAGATTTGTAATGTGTAGTTTTCCGTCGGACGTTACGGTTGCCGAGATGGGCACGGAAAACGTGGACACGCCGCGATAGAAGAGAAATTTTTCCTGCTGATCGCCAGCGGCAGTCTTCACGACCAGAGGCNNCGAGATTCGGAGACACCGTGACGGAATCCCACGCGAGGCTGCCGCTGTCGTGCCGCTGGAAAAGAGCTTCACGGTCAAGAACATGCATGGGATTCGGCTCGATGTGGCTGGCCCGCGGATACCATTCCGTCATCACGCCCTTGGAAAAAGCGACCTTTATCGAGACTGCGGTTTCGTGCGGCGAGTAGAAGTAGAGTACAGGTGTTTCCATGCGGACGGTGCCGCGCAAGCCGAGCTTGAATTGTGCGCCATTAAGATGCTCGACAAAGCTGGGAAGATCGGCGGAGCCGTTCAACGGCGACCATCGTACTGCCTGGCCGTTTCTGCCCGCGATAGAAGTGAAGGTGCCCCACTCGTGAGCCGTGAGATCGGGATTGACCGGCTCGTTCTGGGCGCCGAAGGTGACGGACAAGGCGATGCAAAGAAGCACAAGGCCAGTCACGCGGGAGCGAGCGGCGGTTGCGGGCATAGTCAGCCCTCCGGTGCGCAGCACACATTGTAGCGCTTCTCGTGGACGATGGTTTTCGTTAAGAGATTAGACACCCCAGGGAAGTTTTTCGGGAGTTTCCCAGGTAGCGTATAGCAGGCTCGCCGATTCCTAGCCCAGTATTCCTTTCGTGGACGCGGTAGGCGCTGACCACTGGTAACCAGGTAACATCCCGTCTGATCATTGACTTGCGTCGACGGGCGGGTTACCTTCGCGATATCTCCCCTCACCAGAGGAATTTCCTTGGCCCGGAAAATACTGCTTGCTGACGACAGCGTGACCGCCCAAAATATGGGGCGCAAAATTCTCGCGGATGCGGGGTATGAGGTAATTGCCGTAAACAACGGCTCCGCTGCGCTGAAGAAGATCGCCGAACTGAAACCCGACCTGGTCATCCTGGATGTTTATATGCCCGGTTACAGCGGGCTGGAGGTGTGCCAGCGCCTCAAGGAAGCGCAGGAAACGGCGCGGATTCCAGTGTTGCTGACCGTAGGCAAGCTGGAGCCTTTCAAGCCGCAAGAAGCGCAACGGGTGGGCGCCGAAGGTTTCATCGTCAAGCCCTTTGAAGCCAGCGAGTTGCT
>PLKR01000150.1:8102-10248 GCA_003140655.1 Acidobacteriaceae bacterium
CCCCACGAGAAGACGAGGGTTGAAGAGAAAGTTGCGGACGACTCTTCGATCTATAACCCCATGAACAGGGATCTCCGAACGGTGGTGGAAAGCGCCGCGGAGAAGGCTGGGGAGCAGAAAGAAGAGAAGCAGCCCCCGGCTGGGAAAGCGGGCGAAGCAATTGCGGATGTGGCAGCATTGGCGCAGACAGGTTTGCCGAAAGATGTGACGCCGGAAGAGGTTGCCGCGATCGCAGCCGCAGCGGCGCAGATACAGATTGCAGGCGCCGTCGTTGAGGATCAGCATCAGGTTTCTGACAGCAGATCCTCTGAAAGCCGGATTCCTGAAACCCAGATTTCTGAAACAACGAGTCACAAAAGCTTAGAGCCGCCTTCGGATCGAGTCGAAGATAACCTTGCGCCCCCGGTGCGCGAAGAAGCGAAGACGGAGGCCCTGCAAGAAAACAAAATCGACGGCGTAGCTGGTGAGCTTGCTGCGACTGAGACCGGCTCTCGCCTGAATGATGACGTGAGGGCGGAGGAAACGCAGGACCTGCCGGTCACGATGGCGGCGGCCACGGCTGAATCTGTTGCACCAGTGAACGTGGGCGAATCGCGCTGGGCAGCGGTGCCGGCAGAGCTGGGAGGCGAAGAGGCGACGGCCTCGCTAGAACAGGAGATGCAGAAGGCGTATGCGGCCTTTGTACCCGCGGCAGCGGACCCTGCCGTTGTCGCTACCACGCAGGAAGTGGAGGCCCCGCTTGCCGAGAATTCTTCTTCACTGGAGGTTGCGCCAGTTGAGGCACATGCCGGGATATCTCCGACCGCCGAGTTCGCGGAGCCGAATGCGGCGTCCGCTCCAGTTCCCGAGCCTGTGGGCTCTGCCGTGGAGATAATAGTTCCCGATCCGGCCGGTCTTGTCGCGCGGGAAGCGGTCGCGCGGGAAGCAGTCGCGCCGGAAGCGATTGCGCTGGGAGCGCAGGAATTACAGCCTGCGCCCGACGCTGAACCCGCGATGGCGGAGTCAGCAACTACCTCCAGGGGCGACTTTGCTCCCATCGCTGGTGGCGACGATCACGCAGCGCAATACAAACCAGACTCCGAAACGGTTAAGAGCACCGCAGCGGCTTGGGCGAGCTGGCGTCAAATGCGTGATACGCGCAAGGACAAGGACAGCGAAGTGGCGCAGGCCCAATCCAGGGAATTCGAAGTATCCGAGTCGGCCCCGGCGGAGACTGCCGCCAGAGCGGTGGCGGCGGGCGCCGAGCAGATTTTGCATGAGGCAACAGCCGCACCGAAAGGCGATCCAGCAGACATCGCCCGCATCGTGGAGAGCGTGCTGGCCGATCTTCGTCCCAAGCTCATGGAAGAGATCTCGCGGAAAATGGCGGAGAAGAGGTAGAGCGTTCTCAGCCGTTCGCTATCAGTTTCTTCTAGCCTCCAATACCAGGCGCTTGCGCGCTTCGTTAACCCTCCGTTGACAATTCCTTGCAGGCTCCGGTATCTTAAAGACTTTGGGAAGTCCAGCGGTTGCCCGCCTGATGGTCTGGCGTCCTCGCCGGAGAATCAACGAGCGGTCTTCTTTCGCAACTTTTTTTCACTCTGGGAGAATTCTGATGTCAACCTATTTCCCCAAACCGGGGGAAATTGTGCGCAAGTGGTACGTCGTGGATGCGGATGGACAGACGCTGGGGCGTTTGGCTTCGCAAGTGGCGCGCATCCTTATGGGCAAAGAGAACCCGCAGTACACGCCGTTTCTCGATACTGGCGATCACGTGATCGTGGTCAACGCCGAGAAGATTCGAACGACCGGCATGAAGTCGGAGCAGAAGCAGTATCACCACTACACTGGTTACCCGGGTGGTCTGCGCACGGAAGATTACCGCAAGCGTTTGGCTCGCAAGCCGGAGAAGATCATTGAAGATGCCGTGCGGCGCATGTTGCCGAAGAATAAGCTCGCAGCGCACATGCTCTCGAAGCTGAATGTTTATAAGGGCGACAAGCATCCGCACGAGGCGCAGCAGCCGCAGGCTTTGCAGTTGGAAGTGCGCGCTTAGGGATTTGCGTGGTTAGAGAGAGACGTAGCAAGCTACGTCTCTACGACGGAATCTGAAGAGGAGATTAAGAGCTCCGCATGGCTGAACTTGTGCAGTACTACGGAACGGGAC
>PLKR01000581.1 GCA_003140655.1 Acidobacteriaceae bacterium
AATTTTGACACTCCACCCCTTCTAGGGTCGTGCAAGTGCACCGCGGTGCACTTAGAGCGGTTTCAAAGACATAACAATTTCCGGTGCACTTGGGTGCACCTCGGAATACGAGGGGGCTATGGCAATTTTGAAAGGCAAGAGAAACGCGCGCTCTGACGGCGATTGCACTCTTAATCGCGTGTTCCCCGTGACCGTGAAGCTAACGAAAGAGGAGCGGGGGAGAGTCACTGAGTTCGCAAAGTCGAAGGGGCTTGCACGCGGCGAATGGATACGCGATGTGATCCTCCAGGAGGTGAATGGAGGATCAGCCAGCGATCCATCGCTGGCTGAAATTCTCGGAGTCCGGTTGCTCTTGGTAAATGTACTGCGGCCTCTGGCCGCGGGCCAGAGACTCACGCCGGAGGNNAAATCAGCGACGCGAAGCACCAACTCGCAATTAAGTTGGCAACCGCTTCCGCAAGCAACTAGGTGATAGCAGACCTCACCTGGCCGACGAAGACGCGAGGGCAGTCTATCTCACCGCAGCAGAAATCCGGCGAATGCAGGGACAAAGGGCCGATGGGAGCTAGTATGTAGTACTCACCTGCCCCGGATGATGGGAGCATAGCCCAGTCTAGACGTGTGTCAAGGCCGCAGCCGCTAGCACGGTGCCTTCGGCAGCCTTGACNNACGTCTAGACTGGGCCAAAATCATCCAAATATTCCGGGGCAGGTAGGCGAAACAAACAAAAAGCTAAATGTCACCCACTCTTGGTTTGTCGATCCCGTCGTCACGTTATCATCCTTGACAGTATGCCAACACTAGCATATNNATGAGGCCGCTACGCTTCATAGGGGATTCGCTGAAGGTGCTGCGCGAACTGCCGGAGGGGGTCAAGGACGAGATTGGGTTTGCGTTGGAGCGCGTCCAGAGGGGCAAGATGCCGGAGAACGCGAAGCCACTGAAAGGTATTGCACCGGGCGTCCTGGAGATTGTTTCCGACTTCAGGGGCGATACGTTCAGGGCCGTCTATACCGTGCGGTTCCCAAAGGCCGTTTACGTTTTGCATGTGTTCCAGAAGAAATCCAAGCGGGGCATCGCAACGCCGAAGCATGAAATGGAACTCGTGGAGAGGCGGCTGGCGCAAGTGGTGGAACTGGAGAAGCGAGCCGGAAGAACTTAAGGCGAACCATATGAAGTACGCCAAAGAGGGGCGACTCACTATGAAGAAGCATGGGTACGTGGAAGGCAGTGGAAACGTCTACGCTGATCTGAGTGTTGTCAATCCCCAAGAGGCACGTGCCAAGGCTGATTTGGCTCACCGGATCGTTGACATCATCGAAGTCCGCAAACTGACACAAGTACGAGCCGGGAAGGTGCTAGGTGTGGACCAACCCAAGATCTCCGCCTTGAAGCGGGGCCGGCTCACTGATTTCTCCATCGAGCGGCTTGTTGGCTTTTTGCTTTTACTCGACCATAACGTGCAGATCACAGTTACGCCCAAACCCCATTCGAGCCGGAAACCACCGACCTTGGAAGTGAACGCGATAGGGGCCGTTGCTGCCGCTCGCCGCTAAACAGGACCTTGCATGTAATCTTCGTTCCCTTGCTACGCTTGGTTTTTCCGACTTTCGATCCCCCTTTTTCGCTGGAGCAAAGCTCCCGTCGATTAAAGCCTTCTTTCACATTCAGGCCCCCTCGAACCCTTAGTTCGATGGCAAGTGCTTCGAGAACTCCTCTCATCATTATTCCAGACCGAACCCATTGCTGAAATCTGCGATGGCGGGTCTGGAATGACGTGTAGCGGTCCGGAACATCCGCCCAGGAAACACCCGTCCATAACACCCACAAAATGTCATTCAAGACCGCACGCCGGTTCTTCCAAGGCCGTCCGCCTCGGTCTTTCCGGCGCGGCGGTTCCGGAATGCGTTTGTCCAGGGTCTCCCATTGCGCGTCGGTCAGGTCACGCGAACTTGTTCGAGGCATCGAATCCCTTCAGGTCAATCGCTGCAAGCGAGTTTTGTGTTGGCTCCTACTATTCAACAGTTCGGTTGCTTTTGGACGCAATAGCCATGCTGCACAAGTCACTGTGATGCGCCCCGAACAAGCTTTCGGGCGACAGCATCGGAACGAGCACGTCCTAGCGACATCTACCGTCGCCCTTCCGAAGTTGTCGTAGTGTTGACCTGGGCATAACACGCCTCCGACGCTGCGGGAGCACAACACGCATCCGTACAGAAGTGCGCGTCTTGCCGAGATAGGCGACGAAAGAGCAGATTTCAAAGTGCATCGGCCGAATTGTGCCGCATGACTACTGCAGTCGACTAAAGGATCGAAATCAGACTGACACTACACGTCTTCAAAGTCGAGAGGGAATTCCGGGACGATTAAGAGTATTATGTCTCCCTGACTAACCTGGGGGCCTTGTCTAATCGAATCCTAGGGGGCGGTTCGATGAGTTTGCGTCCGATAGCGGTATCGCTTCTTGTTGGAATCTTCCTCATTACCTTCTTTCTAAATAGGCTGAATGCGCAAACAACCACCTCCGGCGCAGTGACCGGCGTCGTCACTGATCAGAGTGGTGCGGTTGTGCCGAATGCGGATGTCGAGATCAGGGACATCACCAAAGGCACGATAGAGTCAACCAAGACAGACCGCGATGGGGTGTACCGCTTCTTCTTTCTTTCTCCCAGCCAATACACGCTAACCGTGGTACACGACCGATTTCGCAGCGAAACCCGGAGCGTGACTGTATTGCTAGAGACGCCAGTCACCGTCAACATCATGCTGGAGATTGCGAAAGCAAACATGCAACTGGTCGTGACTGCAGAAGCTCCTCTCGTTCAGGCAGACAACGGCGACGTTTCGATTACCATGAGCCAGACGCAGATCTCGGAACTACCCAATCCCGGTAACGACCTCACCTACATCGCCCAGACCGCCCCCGGCGCAATCATGAACACCGATAATGCCCGCACGGGAGGCGGGGGCGGGAACTTTTCCATCTTGGGTATGCCGGGGACCTCAAATCTCTTCACCGTGAATGGCATGAACGACAACTTAGGTCATCTAAGCTTCACTAGCGCTTCGGGCATGCTTCTGGGTCAGAACCAGATTCAGGAAGCCACCGTGGTGAGTGATGGCTACTCGGGACATTTTGGTGATGCCCCAGGCTCGTTTGTGAACTACGTCACAAAGTCCGGAGGAAACGACTTCCACGGAAACGCCGAGTACTTTTGGAATGGTAGCGTGTTGAACGCTACCGACTGGATCACGAAAGCATTCGGCAATCCTCGGCCGTTCGACATCGCCAATCAATGGGCAGGTTCGGTGGGTGGGCCGATCCACAAAAACAGGCTGTTTTTCTTTTTTGATGCCGAGGGCTTGCGAGTCTTGCTGCCCTCTCCGGTGCAGGTGATTCTCCCGAGCCCACAGTTCGAGGCGGCAACCATCGCCAATATCGATTCTATTTTCGGCTCTGCGTCCGCTTCCGAGGCTTTCTACAAGCAAATGTTCAGTTTGTATAACCAAACCCCTGGAATAGCAGCAGCTACTCCGGGGAGTTTCTCCGATCCTCTCGGCTGTATCGACGCCAGCCCGAGTGGTGTGTTCATCGGTCCGCAGACCGCGCAAGGGCAACTCGGTGTGAATCTTCCGTGCGCAATCCATTTTCAGGAAACAATTGGGCAGCCGACGAGTGAATCCCTTGTGTCTGGCCGCATGGATTGGAACATCCGGACCAACGACCGTGCTTTCTTCCTCCTGCAATACGACAATGGCCGTCAACCCATTGTCCTCGACCCCGTGAGCCCGCTTTTCAACGTCTATTACTCCGGGCCGTGGTGGCAAGCCCAGTTGAACGAAACTCACACATTTGGAGCAACCGCCGCGAACCAGTTCCTATTGGCGGGTACTTACCAGGATGGGGTGACGAGCGTCGTCAACCCGGCGCAAACGCTGGCTGCTTTTCCGACCACACTGGATTGGTCTAGCGCGGGTCAGCCGTTCGCATCGCTGGGAGGATTTGACTACATCTATGGCTATCCCATCGGCCGAGGGCTCACGCAGTATGAGATCGCCGATGATTTTCTGAAGACGCGGGGCAAGCACAAGTTCGGATTCGGCGGAGACTTCCTGCGAGCATATTTGAGCAACTCAGCTTATGCGCAGAACGCGGTCGGAGATGTCGTCCCACAAACCATTGATGCATTTTATTCCGGAGGCGTGGACCCAGCGTCTCCCCAGAGCGACTCCACACGCTTGCGTCAATCGTTTCCCACGCAGCTCGCACAGCGCTTCGCAACCTACACTCTTGCGGGATATGGGCAGGATGAGTGGCACGCCAAATCCAACCTAACCCTTACTCTCGCCCTGCGGCTGGAACATGAATCGAATCCGGTCTGTGCCCACGATTGCTTTTCTGAATTATCTGGACCATTTGAATCGATCAGTCACGACCCCGCTCAACCTTACAATCAGGCGCTCTCGAAACGCAGGCAAGCCTTTTTTCACAAAGATGCTATTCTATGGGCGCCACGATTCAGTTTCGCCTGGCAACCGCGGGGAGTTTCGCATAATACTGTAGTGCGTGGCGGTGCCGGTTTGTTTTATGAGCTGACCGGCGGGTTCGGAACCCCTTTCTCTCAGAATCCACCGCTCGTTAACCATGTGTCAGTATCTGGCGCCTACAATCTCGCTCCGGCAGAAACCAACAGCCTTTTTAAAGTAGCCGCAGCCTCAAATGCTGCCTTTGTCGAGGGGTTTGCAGCCGGCGACAACCTTGCTGAGATCAAAGCGTCGGATCCTCTTCACTTCTTCCCTCCCAGCATTATCGTTGCGACGAACAATCCCCGTTCATCCCAATATCAGAAGTGGAGTCTGGAAGTGCAGCAGCCGTTTGGTACCCGCACTTCGGTGACTCTCGGATACTATGGAAATCACGGAATTCACGAGTTCGTGCAAAATCCCTCAGCCAATGCTTACGGATGGGGTCCATTTCCGGCCACAGTCTGTGCGAGCCCGCCCGTTCCGCCCTGTGCCGACCCTCGTTTCAGCGGTGTCACTGAATTCGCCACACCCGGAATCTCGAACTACAACGGCTTGATTGTTTCCTTTCGGAAAAAGTTTGCTGGATTCGGCAATGGTCTATTCCAGGCGAACTACACCTACGGCCATGCTCTGGATGAAGTTTCCAACGGCGGCCTGGACGAATTCACTGCAGGCAGTTCCGAATACCCTCAGGACCCTTCTCATCTGCGGGGCAGCTACGGACCGGCAGATTACGACGTTCGTCACTCCTTCAATGCGAACTATGTGTGGCAACTCCCGGTCAAAACCATGCTCCACGGCCGCGGCCCCGATTTCCTCGTGAAGGGATGGCAGGTCGCGGGAACGATTTTCGCCCGAACCGGATTTCCTTACACGGTGATCGATCTCGCAGAATCCGGTAACCTGGCTGGGAACAATTTCTATGGAACAATCTACTCTGTTCCAGTCGCCCCACTCAGCGGTTCCCATTCCTGCGGAGCGGGAGCCGTAATCCCACCCTTCCCGCATCCTTGTTGGCCTCCGCAGTTGATTACGCTGGCCGACGGTTCAGAAGCGCCGAATCCGGCCGCACTGTTTGTGCAGGCGGGTTGCGAGATTTCGTTCAATGCAGGGAACCTACCCGATTCACAGGGACCTTGTTCGGGCTCTGCCGTTTCCTTTGCGCAAGGACGCAACCGTTTTCGCTATCCGAGCTACTTCAATACTGACTTTACGGTCATGAAGAAAACGAGCCTCGTCGGTGATAAGGTGGTGTTTGGCATTGGTATCCAATTCTTTAATTTTTTCAATCACCCAAATTTCGGCCCACCCGACAACTACAGCTCGGACCAAGGGTTCGGACAGATATCGACGATGGAGATGCCACCGACCAGCATCCTGGGATCTGGCCTTGGAGGCGATGTTTCCCCCCGCATGATCCAACTGAAAGCGCGGATCCGGTTTTAGGCAGCGAGCGGATGATCAGGCGGGGAGGCAACGCCTCTCCAAACGATACGTTGGCTATCGGGGCTGGTCGAGCCCGACGCGGTGGACCAAATCCACAAAACGTGGGTCACTGCGCAAAGGATCGAGGTATGGATGGACCTTGATCAACTGCAGCATGTTTGATTGTTCCTCGTAGGCTCGTTCCAGCCAGGCAAGTGCCTGCTCGTTGTCGCCGAGCCCTAAATAAGCGTTCACAAAGGGCGCGGCGGTCACGTAGCTTTTCTGCTGCCGTCGTTTCAGCTCATCAACCAGGTGAAGGGCTTCGCTACGACGCCCAGCATGCGCATAGGCCCGAACCAGCACGCCCATTACCATCGGATTCCGGTCGGGGCCGAGCGCCTTCTCCAGCACCGGAATCGCTTCGTCCGGTTGGCCGTTGGCAATCAGCGCGAGCCCCAGATACCAATGGTCCGGGTCGTCGTTTCGCAACTCCCGGATGGCCTCGTCGTAACGCCTCGCATAAAACAAAATGAAGCCATTGGTGATCGCAACGCCTCCAACCGGAGTAATCCCAGCGCCTCCGAGCGGATCAAGTTCGCGGGCACGCTGGACCCACTCCAGGGCTTCGTCCGTCCGCCCCTGGCACAGCAGCCACTTAGCGTACCCGACGTGAGCACCAGCATCGTTCGAGTTCAACTCCAGAGCCCGCTTAAATTCCGCTTCGGCGTCGCTCCACTGCCACTGTTTCTGATATACCTCGGCAAGCAAGACGTGTGGTTCCGCAAGGTCCGGATCCAGTTCAATTGCTTTTCGGGCTGCACTCATCATTTTTGGATGGGTTTCCTTTGGGGGGGCACCGCCGCGAACTGATCCGAGTCTCTCGTAAACGTTCGCGAGGCCTACGTAAGCCGGTGCAAAGTTAGCGTCCTTGCCGATCGTTTCCTCAAAGTAGGCAACGCTCTGTTCAAGCTCAGCCGGGCTGCTACTCTTGCTGAATTCATTTTCGGCTTTAAGATAGCTCTCGTAAACTTCAGGCGAGACATGATGCGCCGCAATTAGCCTGGCGCGCTCCTCTCCGGTAATCTTGACCTCCACTCTGCGCGCGATCGATTGCGCCACCTCGCTCTCGAGCGCAAGCACGTCCCCCAACTCGCCGTCGTACTCATCCGCCCAAAGGTGCTCGTCGGTTGCGGCGCGAATCAACTGGGCGTGCACACGAATCCGGCTGCCCTGCCGTATCACCGAACCTTCGACGAGGGCGTCCACCCCAAGCGTCCTGGCAATCTCTGGCACGGAGAGCTTCGTATCCTTGAAGCGCATGACCGAGGTACGGGAAATGACGCGCAGATCATGGATTCTGGCCAGGCGTCCGCACAGCTCTTCGGTCATCTCGTCAGCCAGGTATTCCTGAGTTGAGTCGCCCGACAGGTTGCTCAAGGGCAGGACTGCCAGCGACCTGATTTTGGGTTGGGTCGTATGCCCAGCGCGGTCCCGGAGCATGACGTAGGCGACGGCAATCAGCGCGAGTCCAGCCACACCGCCTAGAACAAACCAAAGACGCGCCCGCGAAGTCCCGGTTCGTCGGACGTCGACTTCTCCATCCGCCAGCCGTTCCGCCCCAAGCCCGTCCTCATTTGGATTTGACCGCAGAGGAACAACAGCGGGCAACTCGATCGGCGACACTCCGGCAGACAAATCGCCTCTCTGACAATGTCGGCGGTGTCAAGCA
>PLKR01000053.1 GCA_003140655.1 Acidobacteriaceae bacterium
TTAGGTAAGGGTAGCCCGTAATCCGGACGTGGTTGGGATCGATTCAGCCGGAGTCCTAGTACGGATACCCGTAGATTGCCGAGCTACTACTTCCTCGTGAGTACAGCCGCCAGATACCGCAGTTCGGACTCTACTTTTGCGGGATCGGCAACAGTGTCTGCGATTTCTTGGCGAAAGAGCTCGCGATAACGTTTGCGAAGCCTGTGGATGGCTACTTTCAGGGCTCCTTCTGATGTGTTCATCTCGCCGGCAACTGCGGCATAGGGAGCTTCGGACTGCCCCAGAAGAAACACCTTCATCCGTTCGAAATTCTCCGGGCGTCCATGCTGGACGAACTCGTCGCGCAATCTCTCCATGACGCGTTCAAGCATCGATAGCGCCCAGCGGCGCTCGAAGATCCGATCTGGTGTTTCGTCGTGACCGGGCTCCCTTTGATACCGTTCTTCACCGGATTCACCGGATGACAATTCAAAGGACACAACTGTTCCGCCACCGCGTTTCTTGGCGCGCTGACGGTCTTGTTCGTCCGCCGCGAAGAATTTCAAGGAAGTCAAAATAAACGATCGAAATCGACCCTTTTCCGGATCGGCTCTATCGAGATATCGCCCTTCCAGCACGCGCACGAAGAACTCCTGCGTGAGGTCCTGCGCCTGATCCGGCGCATAACCACGCCGGCGCAGATAGGCATAAAGCGGATACCAGTAGTTCTCGCACAGAGAAACCAGCGCGGAACGAGCGTCCTTCCGTCGTGGATCGCCAGCCGCGACCACCAGAGTCCACCGCGTCGTCGGAAACTTCGATGATGCTGGAAGAGTGTGCATGGTCTGGCTGTTCATGGTCTTATCCTCGCGAGACCTCTAAGACAGGATAAGGAATCAGAAGTGAAAAGTTACAGCGCAATCGCTACAGCCTGTCGTATTCTGCTCTGGCACTTTTCAGGATCGGAATGTCGGGGTCGGCATTCTTCCAGAGCGAGAGGAAATCCTCGTATGCACTTTTTGCCTTGATCCTGTCTCCTGCCAAGACATACGCTCTCCCGAGTTGCAGATGCGACAGTGCACCGATGGGATCCAGCCCCACAAGCCCGCGATGATCGAGAATCTTCTGAAACTCGGCCGCCGCTTCCGCATAACGATGGGTGGCCATTAAAGCTACGCCTCGGACGTAGGCCGAGTGCAAACCGCCAAGATAGAAATGATTGAAGTTGAGGCCGTTCGCAGCCAGCTCATAGGGCAAAGAAATTTGCAGTTCATCCAGGCTGTTTACGGGCTTCCCGCGCTGCAGCGCCGATACAGCGCGAAGAACAGGCGCATAGGTAAATTTCACAAAAGTGTCTTCCGGGAATCGTTTTTCTAAATCGTTGGCGAGCGCCTCTGATCGAGAAGACTCTCGCGAAAGAGCCAGGGCAAGACCGGCAGCGTATTGGACGTCCCGGCCCCTTGAAAGCTCGAGTGCCGCCAATGCGTTGCTTTTTGCTTCGGCACCATTTCCACAAACGGCTTCCAACACCGCTTGGGCGGCCCGATAACTTGCTGCCTTCTCGCGCTGCCCCTCTTGCAGGGCCAGATTCACAGCCCGGCTCGACGACCGCCGCGAATCCTGTAGGCGACCGGAACGAGCCAGAGCGAGAGCCTCCGCGTGAGCCACCCAGTGTTCCGCTCCATGCTTGCCCTTGGACAGAGCGACTACTCGATCCATCTGCTCCTTGTCGTCCTTTAAGGCTGCGAGGGTGTATCGAAACACCAGAAGATAAGGTTCTTCCACCTTGCGTTCGGCCGCTTGCTCAAGAGTCTTCTCGGCTTCGGGGAAACGGTCGAGGAAAAACAAACTCGATGCCAGATTGTGGTACCCAAAGACCACGGTAGGTTCGGCCGCGATCTGTTCTCGGGATATTTCGATGGCTCTTTCAAACCGGCCAGTCCCTTGGGTGGAAAGGCCCGCTAACAAATCGTGGGGGCTCGGTTGCTCACCGCGAGGATACGTCTGATACCAGGTCTCAAGCGTTTGGTAGGCCTTTTCCAGATTTCCCGTCACCTCGCGCTCGTATATGAAGTCGATAAAAAACTTCTCCCGGTCGCTGACTCGATCCCGCAGTTGCCAGGCTTTGGTGGTGCTTTCAGCCGACAACACCGACTCTCCAATGTCGCTGTAAGCCAGGCCCAGATCCGCATATGCCATCGCGAATTGGGGATCGATTTCGATGGCACGGCGGAAAAAAGGGACGGCGGAGGCGCTCCCGGCCGATAGGTTAGCCTTCATCCCAGTGCTGTAGGCCTTAAGAGCTTCGAGTGACGGCGTCGTAGCCTGGGCGAGCGGTGTCGAGTGCTTTTCCACGGTAGCCAACGATTCGCCTACTCGAGTTCTGAATTCGCGCACGATCTGACTTAGGGAATTCAGGACATCTTCTCTGTTTGCGGACACCGCCTGCTCTTGATCCAGAATGCTTCCGGTGTTGCAGTTTTCCGCGCGCAGGCCCACCACATACCGGCTTCCGAGTGCTGCGATTGAGCCTGCTAACATCGCGGTGCTGCCGGTTCGTTCACAGATTTGCCGCGCGGTTTCCGGAGTCAGCCGCGCNNAGGCTGAAGAACGGCGACTGTTGAAGCTCCACAGACAGCCCCTGGCGAAGCGTATCGTCAAAAACCGGATCGCCAGTCTTATTGTCGAAATCTGCCAGGACAATCGTGTCCTTGTCAGTTAACTTGGGTCTCGGCGAGGAGTTGCGGTGCATGAGCGACCAAACCGTCAGCACGGATAAAGCGATGAACAGAAAACCGGCAGCTGTACCGAGAACCGCCGATCTATGCCTGCGAACAAACTTGCGCGCCCGGTACAGGCCGCTTGGCGGCGATGCAAGGACCAGCCGGTGCCCAACATATCTCTCGATATCGGATGCCAGCTCGGCCACGGAAGCGTATCGACGCTCCCGCGCCTTTTCCAGAGCCTTAGCGGTGATCCAGTTAAGGTCGCCATCTACGAGGCGGCGCAGGGAGGCTGGGTCGGTCTGGCGTTGCGAGGCGATGTCGGCCGTCGCTGCGCCCATTGCACTCAACTTACGCGAAAGCGGCGGCGCCTCTTCTTCACGAACGATGCGGAGCATCTCGGCCAGCCCTTCCTGCCGCAGTCTGGTTGGGTCGAAAGGGACCGCTCCGATGAGGAGCTCGTACAAGATCACACCGAGCGAATACACATCCGAGCGCTCATCGACCTCCCCGGTCATCACCTCGGCCTGCTCCGGACTGGCGTATTCCGGAGTGCCAACCATCTGGCCGAATTGAGTGAGCAGAGTCTTCTCCACGGCCCATTGGTCGGTAGCTTTCGCGATGCCGAAGTCGATCACTTTAGGAACAGGCTTTTCCTCCTGTTCCATCACCAGAACGTTCGACGGCTTGAGGTCGCGATGGATCACGCCTTTCTGGTGCGCGTGCTGAACCGCACGGCACACCGAGAGAAATAGCTCCAGGCGTTGGCTGATCGCCATTCGCTTGCGGTCGCAATACTGCGTGAGCGGGACACCCTGCACCAGTTCCATCACGAAGTAAGGCCGGCCCTTTGGCGTGGCGCCTGCGTCGAAGATGCGGGCGATACCCGGGTGGTCCATCATGGCCAGCGCCTGGCGTTCGTTTGCAAAACGGGCCAGTACCTGACCAGTATCCATTCCGAGCTTTACAACTTTGAGCGCCACAAGACGGCGAATGGGTTCGCGCTGCT
>PLKR01000061.1 GCA_003140655.1 Acidobacteriaceae bacterium
GCGTCATTCAAAGCACTCAGCCCAGGCCAAATGCTGCTGTTTAAGCTTCATTCGCCGCGCAACTTCATAGTCGGTGGTGGGTTCTTCACCCGTTTCATCCAACTGCCACTCTCGCTCTCGTGGGAAGCTTTCGGCGAAGGCAACGGCGTTCGATCTCTTTCGGAAATGCGTGACAGGATTGCGAAATACAGGCGCGTACCCATCGAACCCACGGAGAACCCGACGATCGGTTGCATACTCTTGGCCGNNTCCAGTACCTCTGGATTTCAGCCTCAACATTGTCCAAGGAAAGGGCTACGACAGCGAAGACGGAGCCAGCGGCAGGGCCCTCTGGGAAGCGGTCACCGAAAGATTGGCGACACGCGCCACTGCGAACTCTGACCCCGGCCCGGCGACTATAGCAGCAGTCGA
Source organism: Acidobacteriaceae bacterium (assembly GCA_003140655.1). Classification (GTDB taxonomy): domain Bacteria; phylum Acidobacteriota; class Terriglobia; order Terriglobales; family Acidobacteriaceae; genus Sulfotelmatobacter. The sequence goes on from PLKR01000061.1 coordinate 412, forward strand.
GAGTGTCCGTTACGGCGAACCCGCGCTCGTTCGACCGCGACTTGGCCAAGGCACATTCAGAATGATTGTGACCGACGTTTATGAACGTAGATGTACGATCACGGGGGAACGCACACTGCCGGTGCTGGAGGCTGCTCATATTAAACCTTACGGCGTGGGCGGCCCACATGCATCGGAGAATGGTCTCCTCTTGCGGAGCGATCTGCACACTTTGTTTGATCAGGGATACGTGACTGTTGACGCTGATCAACTGAAGGTGGTAATTAGCAATCGCATTCGAGAGGAGTTTGAGAACGGGCGAGACTATTATCAATTGCACGGTAGAGCCATACGACTGCCGCGCGAAAGCAACAGCGTGCCCTCGCGTGAATATCTCGCTTTCCACAATAGCCTGTTCCGCTAGACCAACTCGAAGATTCATGTCTCCGATCGCGTAGTCATAATCTCCGCGGAGTAGACGACCTGCAGATGGCCGTTTTCAAAGTAACCGCACCCGCTAGGCTGTGACTGAAGGATTTCGATAATGGGTGTAAATGGGTGTGTTTTTGGGTGTTGACAAATTGGGTGTAATTGGGTGTATTATTGGGTGTCATGATCCAGCTCGCCACCCTCAAGATTACCCCAGAAATTCTCGGCTTCATTGCCGAACTCGATGAATTCAAAGGGGCTTGGCGGGCTCTAGGCACCTTGGCTCCCGAGCGTCTATCCGCCCTCCGCAGGGTTGCCACCATTGAAAGCATCGGATCATCCACCCGCATTGAAGGCAGCAAGCTCTCCGACCGGGAGGTCGAAAAGCTGCTGTCCAACCTTGAAATCAAGTCCTTCCATACGCGGGATGAGCAGGAAGTGGCTGGCTACGCCGAAACCATGGAGCTGATTTTCCAGTCCTGGGAAGAGATCACCCTGACAGAAAACCATGTCAAGCAGCTGCACCGCGACTTGCTCAAATACAGCGAAAAGGACGCGCATCATCGCGGCGAATACAAGACCCAACCCAACAGCGTCGCGGCCTTTGACGAGACTGGAAAGCAGATCGGCATCGTGTTTGAAACGGCTACCCCGTTCGACACCCCGCGCCTGATGACGGAAGTGGTCGGTTGGGCACGGGAACTGCTGGAGATCCGGCAGCTGCATCCTTTGCTGGTGATAGCCATTTTCGTCGTCGTATTTCTTGAAATCCATCCCTTTCAGGACGGCAACGGTCGTGTGAGCCGCATCCTGACAACACTGTTGCTGTTGCGTGCTGGATACGCCTATGTTCCCTATAGCTCACTGGAGAGCGTGATCGAACACAGCAAGGAAGGCTATTACCTCGCGCTGCGCCAGACGCAAGGGACGATCAGAACCGACACGCCGAATTGGCAGCCATGGGTCTTGTTCTTCCTGCGCGCACTTCAACAGCAGATGAAGCGGCTGGCCAAGAAAGTCGAAAGAGAGAAAATTGTCCTGTCTGCCATGCCCGAATTGTCCGTGAAAATCCTCGAGTATGCACGCGAACACGGACGCGTCACCATCGGCGATATAGTTACGCTGACCGGCACGAGTCGGAACACGCTCAAGCAGCACTTCCGCCAGCTTCTCCAAAATGGCCACCTAGTGATGCACGGCAGAGGTCGCGGCGCCTGGTACGGGTTGGCATAGAGTCAAGAACTTTGGGCCACAGATGAAGAATCTGATGGGATCATCAGGAAACTTAGCTCCGCACCTCGGAGAAGAATCCGCGTGCGAGGAGGAGTTTAAGTGGGAGTCTTGACGAGGCTAGCCAACGCACGTCCGGCGTCATTCGATGTTGTCACGTTTGGCGATATTGTGTTGCCCACACAATATCTGGATATTCGCAGGATCTTTCGACGACCCACCCTTCGAATAGGGGATGATGTGGTCGAAATGGAGGCCGGAACTCGTCCCACACTTCTGGCACCTCCCCTGATCGCGCTTCCATACTTCTAGCTTCACCCAGCTTGGTATCAGTCGATCGTCTTCCAAACTTGGCGGAGCTATTGTGGGACGATGATGATCGTCCGTGCCAGCGAATCTGAGCTTGAACTTGAAAACTTTGCGCCCGGACGACTCTTCGGTCCAACAATCAATCAACTCGAACATGCCGTTGTAGACCCAAATGCCAGACCGTATTTTTTCGTAGACCCTGACCTCCTCCGGCGGTGCTTCTGCCTCCTTGTACCGCCGCGCAGCTTCCGCGAAGAGCCCGTTCTGTGTGGGCGAACCACCAGGATGACGCTCCGGCTGATCCACCTGTTTTGGATCAGGCCCGTTTACAGTTCTCGCAGAGTCGTGCCCTTCGTAAATCAATACCCGGCCCTCATCCTCTATCCGATCCGCGTATGGAGCGCCCGGACGGAGGCTCATCAGAATGATGGAATCGGTGCCCCGCAGGCGGAAGTTCATTCCCCGCTGGAGATTCACGCCGATTGCCGAACACATCTCTATGTAGGAGATGACATCGCCGGGTTGGAATCCATCAGACAAACCGAATGGATTATACGACCGTCGGTGCTACTCCTGGTCGCAGTGATGCCGGTTTGTATCGGAGCGCTTCTATACAACGACAAACTCTTTTCAGCTCTCGATCGCGGCCTGATAAACTCTCGCCATAGTGAAAACAGCATCGGATAAGGTCGCGTCAGCGTTTCTTCGTTGGGCGGGAAGCAAACGCCAGCTACTGCCGACGCTCGGGCAATACTTCCCCGCCGATGCAACCAGTTACATCGAGCCATTCGCCGGGTCGGCTTGCCTGTTTTTTTCTCTCTCTCCGAAAAAGGCGATTCTCGCCGACATCAACGTCGAACTTATGGCAACCTACCGGGCTGTCCGGAGATCGCCCGATGACGTGGCCCTAGAGTTGAAGGGACTTCGGCGTTCCAAGCGTGAGTACTTGCGAATGCGGTCACTTCGGCCCAGTCACCTTACCCCACCCGAGCGGGCCGCCCGATTCATCTACCTGAACCGATTTTGCTTTAATGGCTTTTNNTGGCTTGTACAGGACCAATCGGAAGGGTGAATTCAATGTGCCGTATGGAGCCAGCGGAACAGGCCGATTGCCTGATGCCGAGACGCTGAGGGCTTGTTCGCGAGCATTGCGTCGAGTGACCTTGCTGACTGGTGATTTCGAGGCTGCCCTGCGGCATGCACATCCGGGAGACTTCGTTTACATGGATCCGCCATATGCGGTGAACACACGGCGTATTTTCAACGAGTATGACCGCGCGAGCTTTTCCTCGGAAGATGTCGTCCGCGTGCGACGTTGCATGGAGCGTCTCAAGCGAAAGGGCGTGAGCTTCGTTGTAAGCTATGCCGAGAGCCCCGAGGCGGAGATGCTGCGAAAGGGATTTAATTTTGAAACGGTACGAGTGCGAAGAAATATTGCCGGATTCACGAGCGAGCGGAAATATTCCAAAGAGATCTTGATTTGGAATCGGTGAGAGCCCTATGCCTGTGCGATCAAAACAACCGCAAGAAGTGATGCCAAAGCCCGGCGTTTTGATGCGGCTTGACCCTGAAGACATCAAGCCGAGCCAAAACAACCCGCGTCATCTGTTCGACCCCAATGAACTTGAAGACCTAAAGAAGAGCATACGCGAGAAGGGTGTGCTAGTACCGATCACCGTTTATCAGCCCAAGGGGCAAACAAAGTACTCAATATTGGACGGTGAACGTCGATACAGATGCGTTTTGCAGCTGAACACTGAGGATCGCGACTTTGATCTTCCTGCCAATGTGGTGGACCCACCGACGAAAATCGCTGGGCTGTTGTATATGTTCAACATCCATAATTTTCGCGAGGCCTGGGAGCTGATGCCGACGGCCCTCGGGCTGAAAATTGTCATCGAGGAACTAGGGGAGGATGAAACCAAAGCACTGGTTAGACTGACGGGGCTGAGCGACGCTCAGGTGGAACGCTGCAAGAAGCTACTTAAATTTCCAGAGCGCTTCCAATTGATGTCGTTGGATCCCGAGCCGATGACAAGGATTCCCTCGAACTTTTGGATTGAGGCGCTGCCGGTCCTTGAGTTGGTTGAGGCGGAGCTACCAGCCTTGGCTACTCGCTTCGGTCGCGACAATATAACCGATAAGTTGGTGGGCAAGTACCGCGACGGCAAAATCAAAAGTGTAATTCACTTTCGCCGCATCATGGAGAGTTACGACACTTCCGACGGCAACAGGGCAGTGCGCGACTTAGTTCTCCGCCGGTTGGAGCAGTTTATTCTCGATCCTGCTCTGGAGACCCGCGCGGCGTTCGACGAATTTGTCGTTGACAAGCGTCGTGCAAGGAATGCGGTGACTGCTTGCGAAACCTTTATTTCAGCATTGCAGCAGTTGAAACTTACATACACCACCGATGATACGGACCGTGAGCAGCTCCGAGAGGCTTTAAAGCAAGTGGAGGCGTACTGCAAGAGCCTGTCACGCGCCCTCGAAGGGCGCGATGAACCAAAGCCACAGACAGTTGTCGAAGAGTGAGATTCTTCCCATCCCCGGAAAATCGCGTTGAGGTAAATGTTTGGGACTACTCAAGAAACTTCGGCTTTGGCGATATATAAGGCGTTTCCCTGACTATCGGCCCCAGCCGGTCACGGTAGGGAGGCTGGAGAGTTGGACCAGTCAATTCAGCGAAAAGGACGCCAAAGCCGCTCGCACCTTGCTGGATCGAATCGTGTGTACCTCAGCGAAGAAAGAG
>PLKR01000179.1 GCA_003140655.1 Acidobacteriaceae bacterium
TGGATGTGGGCGGCGTAACGCCTGCGGGAACAACTCCCGGAGGAACAGGCAGGCTTTCCTTTTCAACGCGGATCCCGAGGTTCAAGGTTAACCCGTGGCCAATCGTCCACGCGTCTTGGATGAAGAGCGCATGGTTCCAATCGCCAGCGATCTGGGGCAGAACGGTAGCAAAGTCTTGAACGACTGCATAGCCATATTCACCGGCGCAAGACCCCCACTCCCCCGTCAGAGCAGTGCAATTGGTTGAGCCAAACGACGTGGAACCCACCCCATGACTCTGTGTGCTGCCAGGATAGAGGAAAACTTGGGGCACATTGCCGTTCTGGGAAATCGTGTTGCTCAGGCGGTTGAGCTGGTAGCCGCCCTTGATGTTATGGGTACCCCACCAGCCGCTCTTGAAGAATGCGATGTCTTCGTCGAACTGGTAATGCTTGCTGGCGTCGCGTTGAGTGAACGGGGTTATAAACGGAGCGGTGGCTGTGCTCGAGGGTGCCTGCAAGGCCGCCGGCAGCGGAACGCTCGGAGTACATGGCTGAGGAGTGCAATTAGCGAGCGCCCCTGTGCTGGTAGCGGCCCACACTAGATCCGGCGTCGAAGTCTGCCATCCGAAATCGTGATAGTTGGTGAAGAAGTAGCCGAAGCGGGTAGTGGCGACGATCTTCGGAGTCAGAGTAATGTCCGCGCCAACGTTGTAGGTTGAATTGGGGGCGGACCAGCCAAGGCCGTGACTGTAATCCGATATTGGGGCCAAGATCCCGCCGAGGTAGCTGTTGAGGTAGCCCGCATTCTGTTGCCACCTGACTGGATCGGCGGTCGGCAGGCTGTCACCCGTTTCCCGCGCGTATTGGTCAAGCCACGAACCGAAGACGCGAATCTTCTGAGTCAGAGTGGCATCAACGCGGAAACTGCCAAAGTAGGTTTGCCTGTCCTGCGTAAAGTACTGGTCGCCAAGACTATAGTTCGGACAGATATTTCCGCTAGGCTGAAGGCAAGCTGATGAACCGAAGTTAACGTTTCTTGCCCTAGTATTAATCTGGGGTGCAAAGCCCAGGAAGAACCATACGCGGTCTTTAAGGATCGGGCCGCCAACGGTGAAACCTGGCTGCACAGTCTTGAAGTGATCTTGCTGCGGCTGATAATTCTGCGGGTCTGGGTCAACCCCTGCCGCTGGCGTGACTGTCGGATCATAACGCAGAATAGCATTGGTCTGGTTCGCATCCGCGCCATTCGATTCGTAGGTGGCAAAAAGCGAACCGTGGTAGGCGTTGCTGCCCTTCTTCATGACCACGTTGACTACGCCGCCCAAGGCACCGCCATGTTCAGCCTCGATACCCGAAGTCTTGACTTGGACTTCCTGAATAAACTGGAAGGGAACGTTGGCATTGGAAGCGCCGCCGGAGATGTTTTCCGTGTCTTGGCCTTCCACGAGGTAGGTGCTCTCCGAATCGGCAGCGCCGCCAATCGAGAAACCGTAGCCCAATCCGTTACCGGCGCTGCCGGGCAGGGAGCCGCCGGCGTTGCCAGTCATGCCGGACGACCCACCGGCAAGAGGCTCGTTGCGGGCCATCGGCGCGAACTGAATCACCGACTGGAAGCTGTACCCATGGGGTTGTTCACTAAGCTCCTCACTGGTGATGTTGGTTTGATTCGTATTTGTGGTGACGTCAATCACCGGAGCTGCGCCGCTCACTTCGACCACGGTGCCCGCGGCACCCACCGCCATAGTCAGGTCGAGAGTTGGAAGGTGGCCTACCTCAATATTAATGCCTTCACGCTTCAACTCGGAAAATCCTGCGGCCTTCACGGTCACGATGTAGGTGCCGGGCGGCAGGTTCGCGAAGCGATAGTAGCCGGTGCTGTCGGTTGCCAGGCTCTTTTTGCCTGCCAGCGAGGAGCCGGACAGTTCCACAGCCGCCTTGGAAATCACGGCGCCGCTAGGGTCTTTCACGGTTCCTTGCAGTCCGCCGGTCGTCTCTTGCGCGAAAACATTGGCAACCAGCAGCAGCATAGAGAACAAACAAACGGTAAACATCCCAAACTTAGCTGAAATACGACTCATAGTGTTGTCTCCGATAAATGAACTATTTCTTCTCGGTCGTTCTGTCGTGTCTTGTTTCTTCATTCAGAGGCCAGGACAGTCTGCAAAGCCTGGGAGTCCCGACCGAACTCAATTCCCGAACGTAGGTACTTAGCAACTGACACTCCAAAACAGTCAACACTAACAGCTATTATTTTCAACAAGTTGTGAACTGTTATCATCCTGCGGCTCTTTGAATTGGAAGATTGACGGGACGATTCATATGGATTTGCGTAGAAGTAGCTGCGCTCAAAGCGGCTAATCACCCATCTCTGTTGGGTGCGGAACTACCTCGAACCGGGGGCTCAGCGAACGAGGCGGTCCGCGGCGAGGCGTCGAAACGCCAGCGCTCAAGAACCGGTCGGGGACCAAACCGTCCTCAGAACGTGAAATTGGCCCTACGCTGGATCTGCCGCGCGCCTGTCGTGCCGTCGTCCTCTCCCACCTGCAACAACGAGTAGCCAAAGTTAGCGTCGGCCGTGTTGTTGTCAGGCTTCGCAAACTGCACACGGTTGAAGTCGAGGAAGGTATTGAAGAAAGTATTATGGTTGGCGGCGGCGGAATGCACGTGCCATGAGGCGTTCTCTTTAGAAAACCACAGTCAATCTCCTGGGTGGAACTCTGCGAACCAGGCAACTGAGCTTCCAAAACTTTAGAAGATGAACTTCAGGCCAAAATACAGTCGCCGCTGCCCAATGCCGTCGGTGACGATGTTGCCGGCAAACGTGCCGCCACCATTGGGGTTGTAGTCGGTGTTCTGGAACCTGCCAGTGGCCACGTCGTCCAGAACCGGATCCGGAACACCACGGAACTGGGTATTCATGATGTTATACGCCTGTGCCTGAAATTGAGCCGTAACCCCCTCGGTGATCTTGATGTTCTTGAACACGGCAAAATTGGCGGTGCTGATGGGCGTCCCACGCAGCGTGTTGCGGCCCACGCCCCCGAATGGGGTACCGTAATACAGTGCCGCATTCGGATCATTGTGAACCCAATGGACCGAACTCAGAGTTGTCGGCGCTCCAGTCACAAAATCCGAGAGAGTGCAGGTCGAAGCGGTTGTTCCTGAGCATGTAAACTGTCCCACCGAGGCAATTGGGGCCGAGGGGTTCGCCAGGACCGGACGGCACGCATCGTAGGTTCCGCCCCAAAGACCCCCCGGGTCGCAAAGACTGCCACTCACGTATCGCTGGATGGTTGTGTAGGGCTGTCCAGTTGTGTAACGGTAGGTTGTGTTCAACTCCCAGCCGCCCAGCAGGCGCCCGGTGAGGCCGTGCTGCCCTTTATAGAACGGCAGATCGTAGACGACCGCCACACCCAGTACATGCGGGAAATCCGTGCCCGAGTTAGCCCGCTCCGGTCCGCCAGGCTGGAACGGATTCTGGGACTCCGCGAGAGTATTGCCGCCGGACAACGTGCTGAAAATCTCGCTGGCGTTGTCGATTGCATGGCTCCAGGTGTAGGACGCGGTCGCGCTCACGCCGTGCCAGCCGCCAATTCGCAGTTCGCTCTGCAGACCGTTGTAGTTTGCGTTTGCCGTGTTGGCATCCTCGATTACATTGGTAAAGTTGCAGTTAACATTTCCGGCTGCAAAGCCCGGCGCACTTGAGTTAGCGCAGGGCGTTAAACCCGCCGGAATCACGTTTGAGAACCCCGCGGCAATCAGCGGCCCCAACTCCGGATTTCCGTTCAGCGCCTGGAAGAGCTTGACCCCGTGGTTGCCCACGTAGCGCACTTCGCCCACAATCTTGCTGGTGAAAGAGCGCTGCAGCCCGAAGTTCCACTGTTCCGAATAGGGGTTCCGGAAGTTGGGGCTCACCTGCACCTGGGATGCGAGGCCAGGGTTCCCCACCGGTGCCAGCGGCTGCAGGTACGGAATCACCTGGGTTCCGAAGAAACCCGCCGTGGGGAGGCCTGTGCCGAATAACGTGGCAGAATTCACGGAAGGAGCGGACGTGGCCACATTCAGAAACATGTTATAGAACGCGGGATCATAGGCGATGCGGAAGCCGCCGCGGACGACCGTCTTCTCATCGCCGGCAATATTCGGGGTCCAGGCNNGAAGAATGGGACTGCCCAGCGCGATCAGGGTCTCCAGGGGATTGTTCGCAACCACGTCGCTGAAGGAGGTGAAAACGAATAACCCGTTGTTATACGGCAGAAAAACGTTGGGCGAACGTTGCTGGTCGACCTCAGCGCCGAACTTAATTGTGTGACGGCCCTTCAGCATCGAGGCATTGTCCTGCAACTGGTACACGTTGATGATGCGCCCTTGGGGAAAGCCAGCCGCCACGCCAAAATTCACGCTATCTTGTGACGCTCTACCGATTAGAATCATGTCGGTCGGGCACTCGGTGGGGCTGAGGGAATTGCAAGTCGAAAAGGATTGCTCCTGGAAGAATACGCTGGCGCGCGAGAAACTGAAACGGACCTGGTTCACGAAGGCGTTGCTGAAGTTGCGCGCCCAGTCCAAGCCGATTTGCTGGCTTAGGGAGGGGACATCTTGATAGTCGCCAACGTCGAGGCCGTTGCCGAAGTTGAGGCCGCCGGTGAACTCCTTCTGATAGACGTAACGGGCAAAAAAGTTATCTTTCTGGGACAACTTGAAGTCGACCCGTCCGGTGGCCTCTTCGTCGTTAATCGGGCCTGGCACGAAGCGGGAAATCGAACCGAATTGAATCGGCGTGCAGCCAGGCGGCGTGGGCGCTACAGTACAATCGTAGGCAAAACCCGTGCCCGGGTTGATCTGGTTCGTTACCAACACGTTCTGTACGTTTGTGAAGGTCGGATTACCCGCCGCGATCACATTGGGCCCAATGGTGGTCTCAATCAGTCCGATCGGGCTGGTCGGAAAAGCGGCTTGCAACTGCGTGACTCCAGTCGGCGTGGGCACAAGGCCGGGTGCCGAGGAACTTGGGAACCCCGCAAAGCGCTGGCGATCTACATTGGTGGAACCGAAAAACCAAATCTTATCCCTCTTGATCGGCCCTCCAACGACGCCGCCAAAGCGGTTTTCCACGAACCGGGAGACCGTAGTCGCAGTGCAGCCGGTAGACGGGGACACTCCAGATGGACAAAACCCAAACACCGGACTCTTCTCCTGGTTGGTCAACGAATCGAATGTTGAACCATCCCAAATCTCGTACGCTGTCCCGTGGAATTTGTTCGTGCCGGACTTGGTGACATAGTTCACCACCGCGCCAGTATTGCGGCCAAACTCGGCATCATAGTTGGTAACCACCTGAATCTCGGCGATGGCGTCCTGGTTGCCGAAAAATATGTCGGGGCCGCCGACGGAGTTGTCGTTGTTGCTCTGCCCGTCAATCTGAAAATTATTGGATCGAGCGCGCTGACCGTTTACGGAAAGCTCGGCCCCGTTGTTGTTGCTGAAGCTGGCATCGCCCGCGGTCGCGACCCCTGGAACGAATAGCGCCAGCGAGTCGAATGTATTCCCCATCGGCAGGTCGGCTACTTTTTGCGCGCTGAAGCTATCCGAAATTTGGTCCGTCGAGGACTCGATCAGCGGCGCAGTACTCTCCACCGTAACCGTCTCGGAAGAGGAGCCCAACTCCAGCTTGACGGTGCCCAGCGAAGTATCCTGACCCACGTTTACTGAAACACCATTGGCCTGATACGCGCGAAAGTTGCTCGCTTCAATGCGCAGATCGTAGGCGCCCGGAGGTAAATTACGCAGCTCCACAACTCCCGTGGAGTTCGTTTGACCCTTGAACTCCCGGTTCGTCGCCAAGTGCTTGGCAGAGACCTTGGCGCCCGCAACCACCGCGCCTTGTGGATCCTGCACTACGCCGGAAATAGACCCCGTAACGATTCCTTGGGCAACGGCGAACGTGGCGCCGAAGACGATTACTCCGAAAGCTACAAAGCAGACAAGCCCGGAGTTGAATTGGTATCGCATGCAGGTTCTCCCGACAAAGACCTTACTTGACTTGTGTTTTGTTCCAGCGCACCGACGAGACCGACATTGGTGTAGTAACTGCCGGAAGCAGTTAACATTCCAATGCATTGTTCGCATAACAACTTTATTTATCATAGATATGCGGCTAAACGCCAGTTGATTTCAACCAATAGACATGGGTTTGCGGAGTTCGCTATGAAAAGCGTTAGCGTTTCGCCTCTTGCCCGTAGTCGGGGCAACTTTCTACCAAAGCAGGCATCCCAATTGTTTGCATGCAGGAGAGCAAGACAATGAGAAACCCTTCAGCCACTCTGTTCCTGGTGTCTCTCCTCCTCGTTGTGTGCTCGGCCTTCGCGTCCACGGCAAAAGCGCAAACCTCCGCCGTAGAAGCGGGCCGCAAGCCCGTGGTGGTTGAGCTATTCACCTCGGAGGGCTGCTCCTCTTGTCCTCCGGCGGATGCGTTACTGCAGAAACTGGAAGCGCAACAGCCTGTGGCTGGGGCAGAGATCATCGCGCTGGAAGAGCACGTGGATTATTGGAATCACGACGGGTGGATCGACCCCTTTTCTTCCGCGGAATGGACGCACCGGCAAGAGGCTTATACCGCGCTGTTCAAGAAGGACGCATATACGCCAGAGCTCGTGGTAGACGGGCAGAGCCAGTTCGTGGGCAACAATGAGCAAGAGGCCGAACTCGAAATCGAAAAGGCGGCCCGCGCAGCGAAAATTGAGGTTGCGATCACTTCTGGAAAGCCGGAAGGGAAGGGCTCACAGCACTTCACCGTGTCGGTAGGAAAGCTTGCGGGAAATAAGGCGGGCGATGTGGCGGAGGTCTGGCTGGCGGTAACCGAGGATGGTCTGCATTCGTCGGTAAGTCTGGGAGAGAATGCGGGGCACGAACTGCATCATGTAGCCACGCTGCGTTCCTTGCGCAAGATCGGGGCCGCAGATGCGAGCGGCGCATCGGTGTCCTTCACAGGAGATACTCTGGTGAAATTCAACTCCCACTGGAATCCTGAAAATCTGCACGTGACGGTTTTCGTCCAGGAGAAAAAGAGCCGCGAAATCCTCGGTGCGGCCTCGACGAAAATCAAGGGTTAGTGCCGCCGACGCTTCGTCGCCGGCTTGGGCGCCGCTTTCTGCTCGCCCGGAGCCAGCACCCGCCGCACAATGGGCGTGTTCAGCTTGTACTTGCGTTCGCTGACGTTACCGGCATCGTCTTTCACGCGCAGGATGAACACCGGCAGCGTACCTTCCTTGTCGAAATTCTCGTTCGTCACAGTCACCGGCAGCACGCCGTTCAGTCCATGCTCGCGGTAGGCAGTTTCGTAGCGATGCTTTCTCACATTCCAGGTGAAGACGCGAATCTGATCGTAATCGTAGGGCAGGCCGTCGTGCGGTTCGGTGATGACGCACAGATATTGGGAAACCTTTTTGTCAGTGCCCTCTTTGCCCGCATCCTGCACTTGATTCAGTACCAGAAAAGCAACAAAACGCTGACCTTCGGCATACTGCGCAACGTCGAGCGGGACGTCGAGGTCCACCATGCGGGCCAGCACCCAGCCCACGCGGTTCTGCGCGTCGCGCACCAGCCACCAGTCTTCCAGCGCCGGGCCGGAGGACGCTTTGCCTCCGGAAGTTTTCCCGTTGGCCAT
>PLKR01000320.1:0-701 GCA_003140655.1 Acidobacteriaceae bacterium
GTTGATGAAGTCGACTCCATCCTGATCGACGAAGCCCGCCCCCCGCTCATCATCTCAGGCGCCAGCGAGGAATCGACCGACAAGTATTACCGCGTAAATCGCATCATCCCCAAGCTCGTAAAAGGCGAAGAGCTCGAGGTCGCTACCGGCGAGCCCTCGCAACTCACCGGCGACTTTGTGGTTGACGAGAAGCACCGCAACATTACCGTCACCGACGAGGGCTGGGTGAAGGTCGAGCAACTGCTGGGCATCGGCAACATCGCCGATCCGGAGAACTGGCCGCTCAAGCATCACGTCGAGACTGCGATCAAAGCGCACGCTCTCTATCGCCGCGACGTGGAGTATGTGATTAAAGACGGCGAAGTCATCATCGTCGACGAATTCACCGGACGCATGATGCCGGGCCGTCGCTGGTCCGACGGCCTGCACCAGGCGATCGAAGCCAAGGAAGGCGTGAAGATCGAGCGCGAGAATCAGACGCTCGCCACCATCACCTTCCAGAATTACTTCCGCATGTTCAAAAAGCTCTCTGGCATGACCGGCACGGCAGAAACGGAAGCTGCCGAGTTCGACAAGATCTACAAGCTGGAAGTGACGGTTATTCCCACCAACAAGCAGCTGCTGCGGTTGGAAAATCCCGACGTCGTTTTTCGCACGGAGAAAGAGAAATACTTCGCGGTGGCCGACGAGATTCAAAGGTT
>PLKR01000320.1:710-7843 GCA_003140655.1 Acidobacteriaceae bacterium
CAGGCGGGACGCAAAGGCATGGTCACCATCGCCACCAACATGGCCGGCCGCGGCACCGACATTCTGCTCGGCGGCAACCCCGAATTCATGGCCAAGCAGGAAATGGTGAAGAAGGGAATCGCGCAGCAACTGCGCGTGGCCCAGGGAAAGATTGAAGGGCCGCAGGAAGATGGCACGATTTCGGTCTTCTATTACAACGGCAATGAATACACCGTGCCGACCGACAAATGGAGTGAGGCCTTCAACCGCTACAAGGGGCAGACTGACAAAGAGCACGACGANNCGGCCGCCAGGGCGATCCCGGCTCTTCGCGTTTCTACCTTGCGCTTGAAGACGATCTCATGCGCATCTTCGCCAAGGAGTGGGTCTCCAAACTCCTTGAGCGCCTGGGGATGGAAGAAGGCATCCCCATCGAGTCCAAGCTCATCAGCCGCCGCATCGAGACGGCACAGAAGGCGGTCGAAGGCCAGCACTTCGAGTCTCGAAAACATCTGCTCGAATACGACGATGTGATGAACAAGCAGCGCGAGGCCGTGTATGGCCTGCGCCGCCGCTTGCTCGAGGGCATGGACCAGAAAGATCTGATCCTCGAAGATTACGTCTCAGCTATTCTTGGCGACCTGATGGACGAGTACTGTCCGCCCAAAGGCCACGCCGACGACTGGAATGTGAAAGGCCTGAAAGACGCGGTCTTCACTCGCTTCGGCGTAGATTTCATCGCGGAAGGCGTGAAGCCCGAAACGCTGAACCGGCAGGAACTCGGCGATGCTATTTTCGAGAAGCTGAAAGAGCGTTACGACGCGAAAGAAAAGCTGATCGGCCCCGAGGGCATGCGTCATCATGAGCGCATGATCATGCTCAGCGTTCTCGACTCGCAGTGGAAGGACCACCTCCTCAGCATGGATCACCTCAAGGAGGNNGGCCAGCACGATCCGCTGGTCGAGTACAAGAAAGAATCCTTCGAGATGTTCGAGGCCATGCTGCAGCGCTTCCAGGAAGATACGGCACGCTATCTCTACCTGATGCAGATTATCGAGCGTCCGCCGGACGCAGGCCCCGCCGGTCCGCGAGGCGAACCTGAAGGCCATGGTCCAGAGCCCGGTGTACCGGCGCAACAAGGCGGTGGTGGGAACGGACATCATCCACCGCGCCTGGTCGCAACCTCCGCCGACGATTTGGAAGAGGCTTTCATGCGCCGCAAGCGTCGTGAACTGGAACAGGCGCGCATGGCCGGCGCCGGCGACGTTGCGCCAGTACAACAGGTCGTTCGCGGTCAGGAAAAGGTGGGCCGCAACGATCCTTGTCCCTGCGGCTCCGGCAAGAAATTCAAGAAGTGCCACGGGGCCTAGCGCGAGGCTACCGGCTACCGGTTAAACTCACTGCTTTAAATGTCATCTCCTCGGCCGTGCTTTTTGTTCGAACCTTCCAATCCAGAAACAATCCCGCATAATTCTTCGTGACGTAATCCGCCTCACTTACGCTCAGCTTCTTCGCCGTAGCATCAATCCACCGCGGCGCGCCCTCGATTTCGCAGAAGTTTCCGATGGGCGTCTCGTCCAGCATTACCTGGCCTTTTCCATCCGTCCACTCCGCGCGAAACTTCTCGTAGCGGAACGACGGCGCATATCCCAGCGCGCGCAAGATCAAATCCATCTTACGGCCGTCGCTCACGCCAGTCTCCAACTCAACGCGGGCGCTATGTCGGCCAATCTTGCCCTTGGACTTGTGCGCCAATGTCCACTCTGAACCGTACTTCCGGATGCGCAGCAGCTCCTTGCGTCCACGCAGCACTTCCCCGGGAATGTCGTACAGCGTGTTCATCTCGTGCGTGCGGGGCGTGACCATGCGGAATCCCGCCCCACGCAGCTTGCGCGAGAGCTTCCGAACGTCCGTGACACGAAACTTGATTTCGATCTCTTTGGCTGAACCCATCCAAGGCAGTATAGAAGGTCGGAAGTGAGCCAACGACTAACGACTAACGCCCAGCGACCAACGACTAATTAAACGTCGGCAACTTCACCAGATCGTTCTGAGGAACCGACTCCACCGGTTCGCCGGCCTTGCGCCAGGCAGTCAATCCGCCGACAATGACGAACGTGTTGAATCCTTTTTCCCGCAGCAGATGCGCCACCCGGGCGCTGGTCGCTTCGCGCGCTCAAGTACAGTACAGATAAATGTCCTTGTCCTTGGGAAGGTTCTTGATCTCCTCCTCAAGATTGTTGGGCTCGATGCGGATCGAACCCTTGATCCGCTCTCCTCCCGAATCGTAGTAGCCGTGGCTGCGGACGTCGACGATCAGCACCCGGTCTGCCTCTTCCGANNGTACTGCACGATTCGGTAGATCGTGTACGCCGCCAGCGCGGCCACCACCACGACTTCCATCGCAAGCCCGGCCGCGTGAAACCCGCGCAGGATTGCAGCCAGAAAATCGCGTGAAAGGTACCCCACCAGAAGATAAGTGGTGGCATACACCAGTGCTCCCGCAAAGTCCAGACGCAGAAACTGCCAGAAGCGCATCTTCATGCTGCCGGCCAGCGGCGCAGCCATGGTGTTTACTCCAGGGATAAACTTCGCAATCACCAATGTGGCTTTACCGCGCTTGTAAAACGACTCCGCAGAACGCAAAATGCAGGTTTCGGGATTGATCGACACGCGGCACAGGAATCCCAGCAGCAGCCAGCCCATGTATCGTCCCAGCCAGAACTGCACCGTGTCGCCTAANNATCGCCGCGGGGAAGGGAAGCCCGATCGCCTCCGCCAGCAGCAGACCGAAGGTCAGGGCGTACCCATGCCGCGCCATCAACAAGTACAAATCCATAGATAGTTTTGGATAAGGAAAATCAGGAAAGGGTTCAGTATAAGCAAGCTGATGCCTTATTTTTCTCTGGCCACCACAAACTCCGGCGCCCACAGCAGGGCCCGCTTGATCTCGGAATCCGGAAAGGTGCAGATCGCCTTCCGCGCAGACTCCGCATACCGCGCGGCGCGCTCGGTTGCCGCTTCCAGCGATCCGTAACGCTGCAGAATCTCCATAATCTGCGCATGGGACACTCCGTCAAAAGCCCGGTCGCACAGAATGGTTTCAATCTGGGCTCGTTCCTCCGCCGTGCAGCGCTCCAGGGCGTGGATCACCGCCATGGTGACCTTGCCCTCGCGCAGATCACTGGCCACCGGCTTACCCAGGACATTTTCGGACGCGGTCAGGTCGAGCACGTCGTCCACGATCTGAAAGGCCATGCCGAGATCGTGCCCGTACTGGCCCAGAGCTTCTTCCTGTGCGGTGGTCGCACCACCCAGAATCGCTCCCAGCCGCATGCAAACCGAAAACAGGCAAGCCGTCTTGCGGTAGATCAGATCGAAATGCTCGCCCAGAGTAATCAGCTTCCCGAGTTTTTCCATCTGCAGCAGTTCGCCTTCAACCATCTGCTGCGACAGTTCAATCAGCGTGTCGAGAATGCGGAAGTTCCGCTCCTGCACCGCTACTTTGAAAGCCTGCATGTAGAGCCAGTCGCCTGCGAGCACGCACTTCGAGTTGCCCCACTGGGTATTGGCGGCGGGCCGGCCGCGACGTGTTTTTGCTTCGTCGATTATGTCGTCGTGCACCAGCGTGGCNNAGCTTGGAAGAAAGAAAGAGAAGCGCTGGACGTATCCGCTTGCCTCCGCCGGCCCGCAGATACTCTCCGATCTCCGTGATGGCTTGCACGCCCGAGACGGTATCCTGCCCGAACTCGTCCTCCAGCGCCGCGAGGTCATCGTGCAGCAGGTCGAAGATTTCCTTCCCGTTAATGAGAGCCGGTGCGCTCAATGTCGATTCCTACTACTCGTTTTCACCACGGAGACACGGAGTCACGGAGGAAACCAAACTTAAAGCCTCGCCGGGTTTTCTCTGTGTCTCCGTGCCTCCGTGGTGGAATTAATTGGTTCTGTAATTCGTAAACTGCAAGTCAATTCCGAAGTCGTGCTGCCGCAGCATGGCGATTACTTCCTGCAGCGTGTCGCGGTCCTTGCTGCTGATGCGCACCAGGTCTCCCTGGATGGAAGCCTGTGCTTTCTTCTTCGAATCCTTGACCAGCTTCACGATCTCCCGCGCCTTTTCGATGGCAATGCCCTGCTGCATCGTGACTTTGCGCTTCGCCGTTCCGCCAGCAGCCGGTTCGACCGCGCCATAGGTCAACCCTTTCAATGAAACCCCGCGCTTAACCAGCTTTTGCTGGAGGATATCGTTTACCGCCTTCAGCTTGTACTCGTCGGCTGAGTGCAGCACGATCGCGTCTTTCTCTAGTTCGATGTTCGACTTTGAATCTTTCAAGTCGAAGCGCGTGTGAACCTCCTTCAACGCCTGCTGGATGGCGTTTGATACCTCCTGCAGGTCAATCTTGCTCACGATGTCGAAAGTGTTATCGGGCATCGGATTTCAATTCTTTCTGAAATGATGGAATCTGACTCTTGAGGGTACCAGAAGAACCGCTTCTGGAGGACGGTTACCTTGTCGAAATTTTGCTTTCAGCGGTTTCAGCCAATTTGAAACAATTGTAGAAATTACGCGTCGTCTGCTTCCCGACTTCTTCGGCCGTCAACCCGCGCAGCTCGCCCAGCTTCCGCGCTGTTTCCTTTACGAAGGCCGGCTCGTTGCGCTTGCCGCGAAGCGGCACCGGCGCCAGGTAGGGCGAGTCCGTCTCAATCAGCATCCGATCCAGCGGAACTTCCAGCGCCGCATCGCGAATCTGCTGTGCTTTGGGAAAGGTCACATTACCGGCGAACGAAATCATGAACCCCAAGTCGAGCGCGCGTTTTGCCTGCGGCCAGTTTCCCGTGAAGCAGTGCAAAATTCCGCCCAGTCCGTTCGTCGCCCAATGCTCTCGCATCAATCCGAGGCAATCATCCCACGCGTCGTCGCTGCCGTCCGACGGGCGACAGTGAATCACGATGGGCAGTTTCGCAGCTGCGGCCAACTCCATCTGCCGCGTGAAGACGTTTTTTTGCACATCGCGCGGCGAGTGATCGTAGAAGTAGTCCAAGCCGATCTCGCCCCAGGCGATGACCTTGGGATGCCTCGCCAGCCGTTCCATGTTCTGATAGGCCGCATCATCCGCAAGCCGAGCTTCGTGCGGATGAATGCCGAGGGTTGCGTAAATGAAGTCGTATTTCTCCGCTAAGTGAATTCCGCAATCCACCTGCGCAGGACCGTCGCCGTTGCCAATGGCGACGATGGTCTGCACTCCAGCCTCGCGTGCCCGAGCAATCACCTGCTCACGGTCGGAGTCGAACGGCTTTCCGTCAAGATGCGCGTGGGAATCAACAAACATTGGCATCAATCATGTGGGGACAGCCGCCCTCGGCTGTCCATGCCGAGCCAAGCTCGGCCGGCTTTTGACTTTCTGACTGCTGATTGTGTGCGATCGTCTATTTCAACCTCGCCCCCACCGGCACATCCTCCAAAAAGCTCGCCAGCACAGGCTTTCCGCCGTCGAGCGAGGCCGCCACAATCATTCCATTCGATTCCATCCCGCGCAGTTTGCGCGGCGCAAGATTGGCCACGATCACCACTTTCCGTCCAATCAATGTTTCCGGCGCATACGCTTCGGCGATCCCGGCCAACACTTGCCGCACTTCGGTTCCAATATCAATCTCCAGCCGCAAGAGCTTATCAGCCTTGGGCACTCTCTCGGCGACCTTCACCAGTCCCACCCGCAGTTCGATCTTCGCGAAATCATCGATCGAAATCTTTTCGGTCGCCGGGATCACCGCCGGAACGGCCGCCGCTGCCGCTTGCGCCGGTGCAGTCGCGGTCGCTCCCGGAGCCTCTGCCGCCGGCGTACTCCTCTGTTCCTCTTCCATCTTCTGCATCCTTTCAATCGCACCCTTGTCGGCGCGCGGAAACACGGGCTGCACTTCACCCAGCTTCGTGCCCAAAGGCAGTTGTCCCCAAGCCAGTTCGCTGAGAGCGAGCTGCTTGATATCTCCCAACCCCATCTGTGTCCAAATCTTCGCCGTCGCCTCCGGCATCACCGGATGCGCCAACGCCGTCGCGATGCGNNGCTTCAAGCGCGCGCGAAAATTGGAACTGATCGAACAACATCCCAAATTCGCGGATCGTCTTCCGCGCCGCCTCGGCAATGGCATCGTCCGCGGCGGTTTTCGAAGCCCCATGCGACGGATACGGTACCTCGCCCTTGAAATAACGGTTGATCATGGTCAGCGTGCGGCTGGCCAGATTTCCCAGCCCATTCGCCAGGTCGGAGTTATACCGCTGCACCAGCGCATCGAAGGAAAACGATCCATCCTGCCCGAACACGACCTCCCGCAACAGAAAATAGCGCAGTGCGTCCGCGCCCAGCACGTCAAGAATCGTCTCCGTGCGCACGATGTTGCCGCGCGATTTCGACATCTTGCTCTCTTCAAACAGCAGCCATCCATGGGCCACGATCGCCTTCGGCACGGGCAGACCGGCCGCCATCAGAAATGCCGGCCAGTAGACACAATGGAAGCGGACAATCTCTTTCCCGATCATNNTCCAGCCAGACATAAATCACATGCTTGGGATCGTCCGGAACCGGAATGCCCCAGGTAAACGTCGAGCGGCTGATCGAAAGATCACGCAGTCCCGAGCGCACAAACGAGATCACTTCATTGCGCCGCGCCTCCGGGAAGATGAATTCAGGATTCGCATACAATGCCAGCAGCTTGTCCTGAAACGTCGAGAGCTTGAAAAAATAGTTCTCTTCCTTGACGGTCTCGGTGACGCGCCCGCAAGTGGGGCAGGGATCGCCCGGCTGCGCGCCATCGACATAAAGCTCATCCGACACGCAATACTGCCCGGTGTAAGTACCCTTGTAGATGTAGCCGTTGTCGCGAATCCTCCGGAAAAGTTCCTGCACGCGCTTCTTATGCCGGTCTTCGGTGGTGCGGATGAAGTCGTCGTTCGANNCCCGCGGCCTGCGCCGCGCGCTCGATCTTCTGCCCATGCTCGTCCGTGCCGGTAAGAAAAAATGTGTCAGCGCCGAGCAAGCGCTGCCGCCGCGCAATCGTGTCGCACGCGATAGTCGTGTAGGCATGACCGATGTGCGGCCGCGCGTTTACGTAGTAAATCGGCGTCGTGATGTAAAACTTCTTGTTCATGCTGTCGTCGTTTT
>PLKR01000320.1:7862-10911 GCA_003140655.1 Acidobacteriaceae bacterium
AGATCCTCCACGTGCGAAACCTCTTCGCCAATGTGGAAGCTCAGCAGGAGCAATCCCCCCGGCCGCAAGACCCGCCACATCTCACGCATCGCCTGCGCCACATCGGCCGGCGGAAGATTAACGATGGCGTAGAACGCGGCGATCCCAGCCCAAGCCTCGTCCGGCACAACAAGCGACCTCATGTCGCCCCGGCAGAATTCAACGCCTGGATTGAGTTGGCGAGCCCGCTCGACCATCTCCGGCGACAAATCTATTCCGCACATCGCGACTCCGCGCTCGTTCAAGTAGCGAGCCACCTGTCCCGGTCCGCAGCCGAGATCGCAAACAAGCCCCGCGCCCCGCATGCCGTCGGCAAATCGATCGAGCAGTTGCCGGTCCAGCGGTTTGTGCCGCAACTCATCGTAGATGTGCCGCACATATTCGTCCGCCACGCGGTCATAGCTCGACTGCACCTCGCTGGTCTTCTGCACAATCATGCGCTTGAGTTATTGCGCTGGACTCTTATCCGGCCCCGCCGTTCAAATACATTCGCGCCGCTTCCTGTATCACTGTTTTCAGGGGCACATGATGCTCCGCCGCGATGCGCCGGCAATCTTCATATTCCGGAGCGTAGTTCGTGACGCTTCCATTCATGCTGGCGATCTTGATTCGAACCTCGCCCCATGGCGTGCGCACATTTTCCCAGCGCCGCACCAGAATCTGCCGCATTTCATCGCGCCGCCGCACGCCCAGCGTTGTCGTTTCCGTGAAAATCAGTTGCGTCAGCTTGCTCGCGTCCTCAGGTTTGCACAAAACCGTGAGCAGCGTCCCGGGACGATTCTTCTTCATCTGTACCGGCACGACAAAGGCGTCCAGCGCGGTTTCTTCGAACAACCGGTCCATCACATACCCAAAGACCTGCGGATTCAAATCGTCGAGATTCGCTTCCAGCACCGTAACCGTCTCCGACGCGGTCTTCGCAGCCAGCGCATTCGATGCAGTCTCTCCAATCGTCAGCCGCACCACATTTGGATGCCCCGGAAAATCCCGCGATCCCGCACCGTAGCCTGACTTCTCAATCTTCATCTCGGGAAACGCCGCAAACCGCCGGGCCAGCGTCTTCACGATCGCCGCGCCCGTCGGCGTGACCAACTCCGCCTGCAAGCCGGAAGAATACACAACCGCGTCTCTCAGCAATTCCACCGTCGCCGGAGCCGGTACCGGAAGAGTTCCATGCGCGCACTTCACCGTGCCGCCGCCGACGTTCAAAGGTGAACAGACAATCTCATCCACTACCAGCGCTTCAGCCCCAACGGCGGCGCAGACGATATCCACCATCGCATCCACCGCACCGACCTCGTGGAAATGCACGCTCTCGATGGAAGTATCGTGAATCTTCGCCTCCGCCCGTCCCAGCGCCTCGAAGATTGCAATGGCCGTCTTTTTCGCGCCCTCCGAAATGGAAGCCGCCGAAATAATCTCCCGAATCTCAGTAAGCCCTCGGCCCTGAGAATGCTCGTGTGGCGCGGGCGCCCCCGCCCGCGAACTCTCACCACGAAGAGATTCCTCGTGCCCACGGCGCTCGTGGTCAGAATGCTCATGGGAATGAGAATGCCGCGCCCAGTACTCTTCCCGCGGCAAATCTTTTTCCCCATCGACGTAAACATCCACCTTGGTAGCGGAAATCCCGCTGCGCACGACGCGGGAAATTTCCAGCCGCGCCCCAACTCCGAGCGCCGCCACAGTTTCTTCGAGCACGGGAGTCGGAACTCCGGCATCCACCAGCGCGCCCAGAAACATATCGCCGCTCATGCCGGAAAAACACTCAAGGTAGGCAATGCGCATAAAAGAATCAATTCACNNGATTTTTCATCATAGGGAAGCGTGCATCTTGCGTCAAACCAGCCTCTGCCGCGCGCTCTGCTAAAATCACTGTCTCCTTAAACATCTTAGAGGGAAGCCTTGTATCATCATCTCGAACACCGTCTGGCCCAGCGCATCGTAGAGTTCCTTCGGAGCCGTTACCCGGGCGCAACTCTGCCCCACGTGGTTATCGAGCAGCCTCCGAAAGTCGAACTCGGCGACTTCGCCATCCCCACTTTTCCCTTTGCCAAGCCACTCCGCACGGCTCCGCTTAAGATTGCCGAAGCTATCCGCGCCGGCATCGGTCCTATCGAA
This sequence comes from Acidobacteriaceae bacterium, assembly GCA_003140655.1. Lineage (GTDB taxonomy): Bacteria > Acidobacteriota > Terriglobia > Terriglobales > Acidobacteriaceae > Sulfotelmatobacter. Next base: position 10,020 of record PLKR01000320.1, read on the forward strand.
GGCATCGCCGAAATGCAGGTCGCGCCTCCGGGCTACCTGAATGTCAAAATTGATCGTGCGTGGATGGCCGCCGCGCTCGCCGCCGACCAGAAGCCGCCCGCTGATATCCCTGCGGGAAAGGTTCTGGTCGAGCACACCAGTATCAATCCCAACAAGGCGGCCCACATCGGTCACCTGCGCAACGCCATTCTGGGCGATACGTTCGTGCGCCTGCTGCGTTATGCGGGCAGGGAAGTCGACATCCAGAACTACATCGACAACACTGGCGTACAGGTCGCCGACGTGGTTGTGGGTTTCACGCACATCGAAAAAAAGGCGCGCGCTGAAATCGAAGCCCTCGCCCGCCAGCCGCGCTTCGACTACTACTGCTGGGATCTCTACGCCCGCGTTTCGCAGTGGTACGCGCAGGACAAAGAAAATCTGCAGGCGCGACGCGAAACACTACATGGCATAGAAGACGCGGCCAGCGAAACGGCGGCAATTGCCGAACTGATCTCGACCGCCGTTCTGCGCCGCCATCTCGAAACCATGGAGCGTCTCGACATCGAATACGATTTTCTTCCGCGTGAGAGCGAAATCCTGCACCTGCATTTCTGGGACGCGGCCTTCACCAAGCTGAAAGAAGCCGGCGTACTTTCTTACGAGAACGAAGGCAAGAACAAGGGTTGCTGGGTGATGCGCCGCGCCGGAACGTCCCCAACCACAGAGGACACAAGAAACACAGAGGAAACCGAGAGAATTTCCGAAGAAGATCAGAAAGTCATCGTCCGCTCCAACGGTACCGTCGGTTATGTTGGCAAAGACATCGCCTACCACATGTGGAAGTTCGGCCTGCTCGGCCGCGATTTCGCCTATCGCAAGTTCTACCGCTATCCGAATCAGCACGACTGCT
>PLKR01000652.1:0-4932 GCA_003140655.1 Acidobacteriaceae bacterium
CGCGTCCGCGCGCCCAAAGGAGTATTGAACGCCGAGCTTCCCGATCTGCTGGCGCGGCATAAGCAGGATCTACTCCGGAAGTTGCAGGAGAGGGCGTCCGAGGCGGTGGATGCCTCGCTGCCGCTCCTCACGCCGAAGCCCGAGCAGCGACACGAGCCGTTTCCATTGAATGATATCCAACAGGCGTACTGGGTAGGCCGCTCAGGGGCGGTCGAGTTGGGGAACGTTACTGCCCACGCGTACATGGAAATCGATGGAAGTGGAGTAGATCTCAGGCGGATGTCAGCAGCGCTTCAGAAACTCATCCTACGCCAGGATATGCTGCGCGCCATCATTCTTCCGTCGGGCGACCAGAGAATCCTGTCTGACGTACCTCCGTACCAGATGCCGGTCGTCGACCTGAGCATGAAGACTGACGGGGATGCGGCGGTCGTGCTGGAGACTATCCGTGAAGAGATGTCGCATCAGGTGCTGGCATTCGACCACTGGCCGCTGTTCGATATCCGGGCGACGCTCATGGCTGGCGACCGCATGCGGATCCATATCAGCATAGATCTGATCATCATCGACTTGGGCAGTCTGCACGTCTTCATGAGGGAGTGGGAGGACCTCTACCTGCATCCCGACGAACCGCTGCCTCCGCTCGAGATCTCTTTCCGTGATTTCCTCCTGAGCGAACGGGACATTGAGCGGACCAAGCTGTTCAAGCGTTCCGAGCGGTATTGGCTAGACCGACTGGAAACGCTTCCGCCGCGGCCGCAGCTACCGCTGGTCACGAATGCCGCTGCGATCGAGAACCAGCGATTCACGCGACGGCATTTCATGCTGGACGAAAAGACGTGGCGATCGCTGAAGGAGCGCGCCCGGCACGCCGAGTTGACGCCCTCCGGTCTGCTGCTCGCGGCGTTTGCCGAGGTACTCGAATTCTGGAGCCAGAGCCCGCTGTTCACGCTCAACCTCACGTTATACAACCGCCTCCCACTTCATCCGCAAGTGAACCAGGTTATCGGAAATTCGATCTCCGTCATTCTGCTGGCGGTAGACAACTCCGCGGTTGACACATTCGCGGAGCGCGCGAGGCGCCTCCAGCAGCGGCTTTGGCAGGACCTCAACCATTCGTACATGAGCGGCGTGCGCGTCCTTCGCGAGTTGGGTCGCAGGCAGGGACATGTGCCGAGCGCTCTGATGCCCGTGGTGTTCACGAGCGTCCTTGGACTGGAGGGCTTGGGCAGGGGTTTGAACTCGTCCGCGTTCGGCGAGACGGTGTACACGATTAGCCAGACCCCGCAGGTATGGCTCGATCACCAAGTCCTCGAGGACCGGGGCGCGCTCTCGACGAGTTGGGATGCGGTGGAGGAGCTATTCCCTGGAGGCCTTCTCGACGACATGTTCGAGGCCTACCACCGACTACTGGAAGGGCTTGCCGCAGGTGACGGGCTGTGGCACGCGAAACAGACAACGATGTTGCCGGCTCGCCAAGTAGCGATCCGCTCAGCCGCCAATGCTACCGAAACGCCGCTGCGCGAGGGCATGCTGCACACGGCGTTAGCTGCGCACGCCCAAACCTCGGGAGAGAGTCCGGCAGTGATCGCGCCCGGCCGCACTCTCAGCTATCGCGAGCTTTTTGAAGCCTCGAACCGGTTGGCGAGGTGGTTACGTCAGGCGGGAGTTCGCCCGAACGCCCCAGTCGCCGTGGTGATGGAAAAAGGCTGGGAGCAAATCGTGGCCGTGATGGGAGTACTGGCTTCCGGAGCTCCCTACATGCCCATAGATCCCGCAGTGCCGAGCCAGCGTTTGAAGTTTCTGCTGGAGTGTGGCGAGGTTCGGGTGGCCCTCACTCAGTCGCATCTGGATGCCGGGCTGCAGTGGCCGGTAGCCGTGGAGCGATTGGCGATCGACAAGTTTGATTTCTCGGGCTTCGACGCAGGTCCGCTGGAAACGGTCCAGTCCCCCGACGACCTCGCTTATGTGCTCTTCACGTCTGGATCTACGGGTAACCCCAAAGGCGTGATGCTCGATCATCGCGGCCCGCTCAACACCATCTGTTTCTTCAACGAGCGATTCAAAGTCGGCCCGCAGGATCGCGCTCTGGCCCTTTCGGCGTTGAATTTCGATCTATCGGTTTACGATGTGTTCGGCATGCTGGCNNCCTCATGGCCGAGCACCGGGTCACCGTGTGGAATTCGGTGCCCACGCTAATGAAGATGATGGTGGAGCATTTGTCTTCAGTACCCAAAAAGGTCCCGCCTGGGCTGCGATTGGTTGTGATGGCCGGCGACTGGATTCCAGTGAGCCTCCCAGACCGCATCAAGGCGTTATGGCCTGGAATTCAGGTGATCGCCTCGGGAGGCCCCACTGAAACTTCGGTTTGGAATGTCCACAACACCATTGAGAAGGTGGATCCAGCCTGGGCGAGCATACCGTATGGCCGGCCCATCGCCAATAATCGGTATCACGTGATGGATGAGCGGCTGCGGCATCGGCCCGAATGGGTTCCTGGAGAGCTCGTGGCCGAGGGAATCGGACTGGCACGGGGTTACTGGCGCGACCCCGATGCGACCGATGCGCGGTTCGTCATTGATCCTGACTCCGGGAAGCGGCTCTACAAGACCGGCGACCTTGGTCGGTACCTTCCCGATGGCAATCTGGAGATTCTGGGCCGCATGGATTTCCAGGTGAAGATCGATGGGTACCGCATCGAACTTGGAGAGATCGAAGCGGCGCTAAGGGATCACCCTGCGGTGCGCGAGGCGGTTGTTAGCGCCGTGGGTGAGGATCGCGAACGCCGACGACTGGTGGCGTACGTGGTGGCGGCTCATGCAACCACAAGTTCCCCGGAGTCTGCTCAGTTCAAGCTCGAGCAACGCGGCCTAAGGCGTCCGGAGCCGCACCAAGAAGTGGTGGAACTGCCGCGCCGCCAGTTTGACGCGCATCGCGCGGCGGCGTACCAAGGGCGCAAGTCCACCCGGGAATTCCTCGAGCGCCCGGTGCCGTTGCAGCGTATCAGCCGTTTACTCGATTGCCTGGAGCAAATGAAGCGGGATGATTCGCCACTGCCGAAGCACCTTTATCCTTCGGCCGGCAGCCTATATCCGGTTCAGACGTACCTCCATGTGAAGGCCGACCGGGTAGAAGAACTGGCCGAAGGAACGTACTACTACGATCCATCCATCCACCGCCTGGTTCAGCTCGAGCCCGGTGCACGGATCGGGAGCGCCGTTCACGTGGAGCACAACCGCGCGATGTATGAGCAGGCTGCATTTTCCGTATTCCTCATCGCGCAGATGGACGCCATTGTTCCGATCTACGGCAAGGAACTGGCCGAGCGATTCTGCATGCTGGAAGCCGGTTATATGGGCCAGGCGCTGACGATGAGCGCGCACGAGCACGAAGTGGGCCTGTGCCCGATCGGAGCGCTCGACTACGACGCAGTGCGTCTGTATTTTCGGTTAGACACGGGGCACGTGTTTCTGCATAGCTTCGTGGGAGGGCTGGAGGGGCCCGCAGCACACAATGCTGGTCAGAACGGCGGTCGGCAGAATCTGGAACAGGAACTCCGGAGCTTCCTCCGGGAGAAGCTGCCTGAATATATGGTGCCTTCCGTATACGTCTTTCTGGATGCTCTGCCCCAGACCGCCAATAATAAGGTAGACCGGCGGTCGCTGCCCGATCCATCCGTCGCGTCACCCGCGAACCCTGCGGAGAACGTCATGCCCCGGACGGATATCGAAAAGGACTTGGCTCAAATCGTGCGCGAGGTTCTCGGCGTTGAGTCTGTCGGTGTGCACATGACGTTTTTCGATCTGGGTGGTACCTCGGTCGACTTGGTGAAGATTCACGGCAAAATCAACGAGCGACTCGGTCGGGATATTCGCGTGGTGGATCTCTTTCGCCGGCCGACCATCAACCTGCTAGCGGAATATTTGAGCCAGGGCGACGACGGAAGCGCGCTGGACCGGATCGATGCGGAAGCCGCGAAAAGGCTGCAAGCACGAAACAGGCGGCGCTAGCGGCAAGAAGAAACAGGTCCGAACGGTTTGTGAGGCGGTGAGAAGCTTGAGCGGTCATAGACCAACAACACCCTGGATTGCCCGTCACCGGCCGCGTCCGGATGCCAGCGTCCGACTCTTCTGCCTGCCATCTGCCGGTAGCGGAGCCTCGAGCTATCGAGACTGGGCCAATGAACTGCCCGCTCATATCGAAGTCTTGCCGATTCAACCGCCNNTGATTGACTCTCTTCGGCCGTTCATGAGTGACCTGCCATTTGCATTTTTTGGACACAGCCTCGGTGGTATCGTCGCGCTCGAAGTAACTAGAGATTTAGCTGGACGCCGGGGCCCGCTCCCATGTCATGTCATTATCTCCGCGCGTCCCGCGCCTCACCTGCGCCTTCGACGCGTTCCGGTTGCCCAGCTCTCGTCAGAGGAGCTGACGGAGTGGCTTCGCCACGTCCACGGCACCTCCGAGATAGTTCTGCAGAGCCGTGAAATGATGGACCTCTTACTCCCAGCGATGCGAGCGGATCTTGAAATCGACGACACGTACCGATCCGCGCCCGACCCTGTGCTTGCATGTCCTCTGACAGTTCTGGGAGGACTTCGCGATGAGGAAGCCAGGCCAGAGGAATTGAAAGAGTGGGAGCGCTATACCAGCTGCTCATTCACGCTGCGCCTGGTTGAAGGGGACCACTTCTTCCCCTTCAATGAAGCCAGATCCTCTGCGCTCACGGCGGTCGAAGAGGCGTTACTGGCTTGACTTTCGAAAGCAAGCGGCGCGAGAGCATCTCCAAGGAGCAAGCGAGTATACCGGCAGGTGAAGACTGTAATCAGGGTCGGGGGATTGCCATTATTGGCATGAGCGGACGCTTCCCGGGTGCGGGGAACGTGGATGAGTTCTGGCGCAACCTGGCGGGCGGAGTGGATGCCATACGGC
>PLKR01000652.1:4988-7062 GCA_003140655.1 Acidobacteriaceae bacterium
GAGGCGCGTATTACGGACCCGCAGCACCGCATCTTCATGGAATGCGTGTGGGAGGCGCTGGAATCGGCAGGCTACCTCGCGAAAACGTCAGACTTGCGCATCGGGCTGTACGCGGGGTCGAGTCACAGCCAATACCTGGAGCACAACCTGCACTCGTCGATGGAAGCAACTCGTCGTCCGACCCAGTACCTGCAGCGGCTGATCGGCAACGACAAGGACTACCTCACCACACATGTTTCCTACACGCTAAACCTGCGAGGACCGAGCATCGGTGTGCAGACCGCCTGTTCGACATCGCTGGTCGCGGTGTGGCTGGCGTGCCAGCAGCTGAACAACTGCGAATGCGATCTGGCGCTAGCGGGGGGCGTGACCGTGAGGCACCCTACGCACAAGTACCTCGGCTACATCTACGAACAGGGCAACGTTCTGTCGCCCGACGGCCATTGCCGTCCGTTCGACGCATCCGCCGGAGGCACGACCTTCGGCAGTGGGGCGGGAGTGGTTCTGCTCAAGCGGCTGGAGGAGGCCATTGCTGATCGCGACACGATCCTGGCGGTGATCAAGGAAGCCGCCGTCAATAACGATGGCGCGGTGAAGATGGGATACACGGCTCCGAGCCTGGAAGGCCAGGTGGAGGTGGTGGCCCTGGCGCAGGCCATGGCGGGAGTGCATCCGGAGAGCATCGGTTACATCGAGGCGCACGGCACTGGCACACCTTTGGGGGACCCGGTGGAGGTTGCGGCGCTCACCCAGGTGTTTCGCAGGAAGACGCAAAAGCGGGGGTTTTGCGCCATCGGGTCGGTGAAGTCGAACGTGGGGCACCTGGAATCGGCGGCTGGGGTGACGGGGCTGATCAAGACGGTGCTGGCACTCGAGCATAAGCAGATTCCTCCGAGCCTACATTTTCACTCGCCGAACCCGGAGATTGATTTCGCGTCGAGTCCGTTCTACGTCAACACTGAACTCAAGGATTGGACGAGCCCTGGCGGCGTGCCCCGCCGCGCCGGGGTGAGTTCGTTTGGGATCGGAGGCACGAATGCGCACGTGATTGTGGAGGAAGCGCCGTCGGCTGCCAGCGTGCGCCCCGGTGTGATGCGACGGCCCTATCACATTCTTACGTTGTCGGCGCTGGAGGCCAAACCGCTTCGGGAGTTAGCCGGGCGCTATAGCGATTTTCTGGCGTCGGGGCCTGAGGTTCATTCCGTCTGCTTTACCTCGAACACGGGACGGCGGCATTTTCGCCACCGCTTGGCGGTGGTGGCCACGACGGTGGCGGAACTGCGGGAGGAACTGAGCACCTTCGTTCAAGAAAGAGAGAGCCCTGGGCTATTTACTGGGGAGCTGCATGGGGAAACTCCTTCCGGCGTGGCGTTTCTGTTCACCGGGCAAGGCTCGCAGTATGCCGAAATGGGCCGAGAGCTTTATGAGACCCAGCCGGTGTTCCGCGCGGTGCTGGACCAGTGCGCCAGCATCCTCGGCCCGCTCCTGGAAAAGTCGTTGCTGGACGTGCTTTACGCTCCCGAGTTCGCGGGGCTGGTGCACGAAACGGCGTACACGCAGCCGGGGTTGTTTGCGGTGGAATATGCCTTAGCGAAGCTGTGGGAGAGTTGGGGGATCCGGCCGACGGCGGTGTTGGGGCACAGCGTCGGCGAATATGTGGCGGCGTGTGTGGCTGGGGTGTTCAGTTTGGAGGAGGGTCTGGAGTTGGTCGCGGTGCGCGGCCGACTGATGCAGGCACTGCCGAGTGGGGGCGGGATGGTCGCGGTGTTTGCCGAGGAGGAGCGGGTGCGGGCAGCGCTGGCCGGTGCGGGGGGAGAGGTCGGGGTGGCGGCGGTGAACGGACCGCAGCACACGGTGGTGTCGGGGCGGAGCGAGAAGCTGGAGGCGGCGTTAGGGCCGCTGGCCGCGGAAGGAGTGAGGCTCGAAAAGCTGAAGGTGTCGCACGCCTTCCATTCGCCGTTGATGGAGCCGATGCTAGGCGAGTTCCGCCGCAGACTGGATCGCGTGGAGTTTCGGCGGCCGGAGATTCCGCTGATCTCCAATGTGACCGGTGAGTTCGCCTCCGCGGCCATTG
>PLKR01000611.1:0-556 GCA_003140655.1 Acidobacteriaceae bacterium
CCGCGTCTGGCGACAGTTCGGCTTGGTCTTCGTCGAATGAGGCCTGGCCAGCGGACGATGCGAATATCGTCTCGGTGGGCGGCACGGATTTGACAACCTCCAGCGCGGCTGGCCCCTGGAAATCGGAAACCGCCTGGGCAGACAGCGGCGGCGGCATCTCCCCGGATTCCATCCCGATCCCCTCCTGGCAGAAGCTCTCGGGCGTAATTACCTCGTCCAACAAGGGATCCACGACTTTACGGAATGGCCCAGACGTGTCGGCGAACGCGAATTTTACCTTTTACGTCTGCGCCGACCAAACCACCTGTACGGCTAACGACTACGGCGGAACCAGCTTTGCGACGCCCATGTGGGCCGGCTATCTGGCTCTGGCCAATCAACAGGCAGCAGCCAATGGCGACACGATTGGCTTTATTGATCCAATCATTTACCCGGCAGCTCTGACCTCAAGCTATGGCACCTATTTCCACGACATTACCAGCGGCAGTTGCGGCACCTATTCGGGAATAACCGGCTACGATCTGTGCACCGGCTGGGGCAGTCCGAATACGACCGG
>PLKR01000611.1:633-7147 GCA_003140655.1 Acidobacteriaceae bacterium
GGTACCAGCGTGTTGACGCTGACGGCGAGCGCCACGGCCACGACAGGAACGGCTACGGTGACCATCACTGGAACCTCCGGCAGCCTGACTGCAACCACTACGCTTGCTCTCACGGTCAATTCAACGGCGACGCCAGCCTTCAGCGTTAGCGCCTCGCCCACATCAGTGACCGTAACTCAGGGCAGCAGCGGAACGAGCACTATCACCGTCACCAGCACGGGTGGCTTCAATTCCGCAACTACGCTGAGCGCGTCCGGCCTGCCTTCGGGCGTGACGGCCGCGTTCTCCACCAACCCGGTAACTCCGCCGGCAAACGGCAGTGCGACCTCAACTCTCACGTTGACCGCTTCNNACGAAGAACTTCACCTTGTCGCTATCGCCTTCTTCTTTCACGATCGACGATAACGGCAGCGTATCCACCACTCTCACGGTTACCAGCGTGAATGGATTCCATTCTGCTGTTGATTTGAGCGTGAACGAATTCCCGAGTGGCGTATCGGCGACGGCTTCGGCCAACCCCGTAACGCCTCCGGCGAATGGCAGCGTAAAGGTAACCGTCACGTGGAGCGCCACCCGACGCGCGCCAACGGGAACCACGACCATTGAGCTGATCGGGACTTCCGGATCACTCACGAACGAGACGCCCGTCACCATAACAGTGGCGCCTTGAAGAGCTGATCAGTTTGGCGAAGCAATCGAGCCGGCCCCCGAAAAGGCCGGCTCGATTTTTTTGGGAAGACGGTATCTGTGAAGAAAGCCGGCATCAGCCGGGCCAGGAGTCCAGCAGTCGGCGCAGGTCGACCAATTGGCCCAGATGGTAGGCGTTGTGATCGGCCAGGAGCAAAGCCTCACGCAGAATAGTCTGGCCGTCGCCCCAGGGGACGCGGGCGTACAGATTCGTCCTTTGATTTGCAACCAGATCCTGCATGGCTTTCAGATCCTTGCGGAATTGTTGAACACTTCTGTTCCATGCGGGCGCGCTCGGTGGACCTTCCGTCTTCGGCCAATATCCCTCGGGCCACTTGGGAGACGTGTGTTTGGAGTTGCGGCTGAACTCGAGAATGTCCCACTGAGCCAGGCGAAGGTGCTCAACTAGCATCCATGCGGTGTGCGGGAGTCCGTTCGGCTTCGCGCCGCGCAATTCCTCCGGCATGTTCTTCACGACGTCGTCAAACCTGGCGTGTGCGCCGCCGCCATTAAGAAGGTAGAGCAAGTGTTCGCGGAGTTGTTTGCCGTTTGGATCTTTGATGGTCATTCCGTCCTTCTTTCTTTTCAACCTTTCTTCCTCAACTTGGAATTTCCGTCATTCCTTCTTGGTGAGTTTGCGTGGAGTCTTCTCCCGGTCCCTCGCCTCTAAATACGCGGCCAATGCCGCGCACGATGCGGCGCATGGGAAAAACAGCTTTGTCATTCGCAAGAAATATTTCGCCAACTCGGCGGCCACGATAGTACCAGCGCTTGAGCAGCGCCAGATGTTCCATAGTTTCGAGCACAGGCACTGCCTTGGCTGGCGGGAACGAATCGAGAACAGTCAGCAGCCGCGATTCCATGGACTGCGATTTTGTGTGCTCTGCGGGTTGGATCGCAAACACCACCGGCCCGGAGATTGTTCCGATTTCGATGCGGAAGAAGGTGACAGAGTCCGTGAGATGGCTGGGCTGAATGATCAGCGCCGACAGGCGGTCGAGGCGGTGGACTATCTCGGGGAACTGGCTCAGTGTCGGCTTTAGCTTTTCCAGGCGGACGTGGATGGCGGCGGCGTCTTCAAATGCGAGATTGGCGGATGCGGCGTCGCGCTGCGCCGAGAATTCGCGGACCAGAGATTCTCCTCCGGAATCAAAATAGGCTTGCACGCGGTTTACTTCCGCGGAATATTCTCCGTCGGTGCAGCCCTTAAAGCAAGGCGCAAGGCACATCTTCATCTCGGAATAGATACAGCCGGGGAACTTGGGATCGGGATGCAGATCGTCCACGCAGCGGCGCATCTTGAAGAAGTCGAGCGAGTCGTTCATGAACTTCTCGGCAGCGGTGCGGGACTGGAATGGCCCGAAATAGAGCGCGGGGCCTTTCAGTCGTCCGAGTCGAGTGGTGATAGAAGCGCGCGGATATTGGTTTTCGAGATGCAGCTTCACCAGTGGCGCGAAGCGGAAGCGCATGCGGTTGGCGTAGGTCTTGGGAAAAGCGGAACGCAGGACTCGGTAAAGCATCAAGCCGGATTCGAAGTCGGACCCGGTCGGCGTGTACTCGATTGAGCGGACGCGGTCGCGCAGATTGAGTTTCTTCGTACGTTCTTCCACCGGCCCCAGCAGGCGTTGCAGACGCCGGCGAAGATTCGCCGTCTTGCTAACGTAAGGCTCCGCGTGAGGATCGTCGCCGCGAAGCAGGAAGACGGCAGGAGCGGCGGGGACCGCGCCGAACACTTCCGCGTCGCGCTCGGGGGCGAATTCAAGCCGGTCGGTCAGCACGAAGTCATTGTAAGCAAGTGTTCACTACTGAGGCACAGAGAAAACCGAAAGCAACGCGGAATCACAGCCCACCGTGGAGCCCTCCGAAATAGTGAGCAAGATTCAGCGACATGATCAGGATGCCCGCCCCGAGGACGAGCACTTGCCAGGTATTGCGCAGATTGAAGCTGCCGACACGACAGACGAGCAGATAGCCGACGGCAAGGTTGAAGAGGCCCCATAGGACATTGACCACTGAGGAGGACAGGCCTACCCCGGGTGGCGATGCGAAGGGGCTCTGGAAGGCATGCCCCGAGATTCCATTCCCGAGATGGGGCAGAGCGTTCGCGAGAAATACGCCCCCGAAGAAATACGCCACATAGTGGTACCAACGCATGGTTACTCCCTTCTGGCCGCCAACCGGTGCAGCCTTCACTGGAGATCGTTGTCGCAGCAGACTCGTGGTGAATGAATCACCGGAATCTGGCGCTGGCACTGCGAGCCCCTTTTCGGAAATCGTCGCCATCGAGTTCGATAATGCGGCACATCTCATGCAGCCGGGATCGCATAGGCTCGCCGATTCGGTCGCCCAGCGTTGCGTCCTGCATCGCTTGTTCGGCAGCCTCTTTGCTGCTGGGGATCAGGTTACTCTTGTACGTCCCTTTCTTGAGGTTCGGAAGGTTCGTGGTGATAATAGTGGTGCGGTTATCGTTGTAGCGGGCGTTGAGAATAAGACTGACGGTATCCCCAACCCATTCGGTCGGCTTTACAGCCCCCAACTCGTCAAGCACCAGAACGTCAGTTTCGAAGACCGGACGAAGAACGTCCAACTCGGTGGTTTGGACCGTCGTGTTGTATGAATTCTGGATTTCTTTCAGCAATTCGCGATAGTCGTAGAAGAGGCAGGGAATGCCTTTGTTTATCAGCTCCTTAATGATACCGACCGCAAGGTGAGTTTTTCCGGTGCCGATCTTGCCGATAATCAAGAGGCCGGCACCTTCTCGAGGATCGTACTCTTGAGCGAACTTGGAAGCGGAGATGAGGGCTAGCGCCAAGGAGGGATTAGCTCCCGGGAGATCTGTGGTGTAGCTGCCCAGTTCACAATGCTCGTAACGCCGGGGAATGCGCGCCCCGGTCAGCAACGTCTGACTCCGCGCCCGCAGCTGACAATCGCACCGTGTGACTCGCCGGTCTTTGTCTTCAGGCGCGCTGGGGGTGGCGGAAAGCGTCTTCCAACCTGTGCCTGCGCACTGCGGACAAAGTTCGGCTGCCGTCTTCACCAACTTCAAGCCTGCTTCTTCGATCCTTCTCAACTCGATCCTTCCTAGAATCTTTCTCCTCTGACTTTGCACCCGCACCCCACATTCCCGCAAGTGTGAACCGGCAGCGGCCTGTGTACAACCTGTGAAGGCATGATCGGCGCTGTGGAGGGCGGAGGAAAACTGGCTCCCGGCTTGCGTTTTGGGGGTCTGTACTGAATGGCACGTGGTTATTGATTGCCGCGCCCAGCGCCAGAACCCGCCCCCTCAGGCCCATTCCGGGACAGGGGGGTGCAAAACAGGCTTCGGGCGCGGATTTTCACAGTTGACATTCTACGTGGAGAGAGGAGAATACCACCCGTCGGGTTTCCCAACTCAGCCACGAGCATTTGTCCTCCCGGTGTGCGCTGGGTATGAAAGAGACCTGCGAGGAGAAACACATGAATAAAGCCGATCTGGTTGATAAGATCGCGGGCGCTTGCGAAATCAGCAAAGCGCAGGCTACAACTGCGATTGATACCGCTGTGAGCAGCATTACTGGTGCTTTGCGGAAAGGGGATCGGGTGGCTTTGATAGGTTTCGGCACTTTCTCGGTATCCCAGAGAAAGGCCCGGAACGGGCGCAATCCGCAAACCGGCGCCACTATCAAGATTGCTGCCCGGAAGGTCGCGAAGTTTACGCCTGGGGCCGAACTGAAGAAAACCGTCAACAAGAAATAGCGAAAACAGACAGCTTTGGATTTTCACGAAAACGGCAGGGGGTCGGCCCTGCCGTTTTCGCTGTCTGCCCAAAGTGATCGTGAGCGGCTGCCTGCGGCTACAATGGCTTGAGCATGATCGCCCATCTGCGCGGAAAACTGCTGACGAAGCGTCCCAATCAAGTTGTGGTGGAGACTTGCGGCGTCGGCTATGAGGTGAACATCAGCGTCCCGACCTTTTCCGAATTGCCCGCCAGCGGTTCGGAGGTCGCGCTGCACATCCACACCCATGTGCGGGAGGATGTGATTGCGCTTTACGGTTTTCTGCGGATCGCCGAGAAGCAATTGTTCGAAAAGCTCATGACGGTGAGTGGCATCGGGGCGAAGCTTGCAATCACCATTCTGAGCGGGATGGCGGCGGACGAAATGGCTAGCGCGATCCGCGGCAATGACGTGGCGAGACTGACCAGGATTCCAGGCATAGGCAAGAAAACCGCCGAGCGCATGGTATTAGAACTGCGGGACAAGTTGCCCGCCGCGGCAGGAACCTCCACTCCAACCCTACCTGCGATGAGCGCGACGGAAGAAGATGTCCTGTCTGCGCTGGTTAACCTGGGCTACCAACGTGGCGCGGCCGAGAAGTCACTGGCGAGCGCGGTCAAGAATAGCGCGGGCAAGAGCGAGAAGAACGGATCATTCGATGCCCTGTTCCGGGAGGCGTTGGCGGCCCTCTCGAAGTAGTGGTTGGATCAGTCCTTGGTGTGCAATCGTTTGCACACCGGATAGTAACCTCAGTAACTCCAGCTCACCCACAAAGTAATCATTCTAAACATCTTAGTGGCACCTAGGGGCCATTCCTCATGGCCCGGCACTTGCGTTAGTACTAGTACAGGTGGCCAATGCTGACATTCACTAACGTTCTGCGGAAAAGCTGGTTCAGCGCGATTCTGCAACCTAGGACAGCAATTCTGCTGGGCGTTCTGGCTTTGTGCCGGCCGGCGCTGTCACAGGAAATCTCTGCCGCACTGCTTCAACCTTCGCCGATACAACCCGAAGCAATACAACCCGCAGCGATACGACTCGCAGCGATACAACCCGCAGCGATGGAACCCGCCACAATGGTGATTCCGGTCCAGCCCGCAACTCTACCTGAAGCCAGCCATCGATTCTGGGATCGTGAGAATAGCTTCCTGTTTGCCGCAAGTGCTACCTTCAACGCTGCCGACTTCATCGTAACCCGGGACAACCTGCGCGGTGGCGGCCGAGAACTGAACCCTGTAACCCGCATGTTCAGCGGGAGTACTACGGGGCTGGCGGTGAACTTCGCCGGTGAAACCGCGGGCGTGGTCGCTCTCAGCTACTTCTTCCACAAGACCGGACATCACAAACTGGAGCGCGCCGTCTCCATGCTGAACATCGGTTCGTCGGCCGCAGCCGTGACGTTTGACCTTGCCCAACGATAATCGCAATACCGATGATCGCGATAGTTCCTTCTAACCGCCAATATAAATTCAGGATTAACGAACACATCTATTGTTCGTCCAGATCATTGTTGGTCCAGCTTTTCTAGGACTTTGGAGCTTACATTACTTTCCGATGCAGAACGTGCTGAAGATAAGGTTGAGGATATCGTCGGTGGTGGTGGCTCCGGTAATCGCGTCGAGGGGCCGCAGGGCGTTGTAGAGATCGAGCAGCAGCATTTCATGTGGGACTTTGGCTGTCACGGCGCCGGCAGCGGCATCGAGCGCGGCCATTGAGTCTTGCACCTGGCCCTGATGGCGGACATTGGTGAGAAATCCGGCTTCGGCTTGCGCCCCGGTTTCGGCACCGATGTGGCGCAGAATTTCGGCGCGCAGTTCGGCAATGCCCTCACCAGTCAGGGCAGAGGCGCGAACCCGCGCTGAAACCAGTGACGACTGGCCACTAACCTCTGACCACGGTCCACTGCCCCCCAGGTCGCACTTGTTTCTAACTACGATAGTCGGGCGGCCCTCTGCGTGCTTCATCAGTTCAGCGTCTTCCGCCGTCGTCGGCTGCGATGCGTCGAGGACGACCAACACCAAATCGGCGTCCGCCAACGCTTCCATGGACTTGCGTATGCCGATGGATTCGGC
>PLKR01000553.1 GCA_003140655.1 Acidobacteriaceae bacterium
ACCACGCGTCAAGCGTGGCCAATCGCTCATTACGCGTATTCGTTGCAGACTCGGTCCGATTTGCCGGAGAAAATGTGTTCGCGAGTCATTATCTTCCGTTTTGCGCACTTCAACTGCAGACCGCTATAAGAGCTGGTCGTTCGCGCCGATTGCTAGTGCACGAGCCTCTCCATAACCCGCGCAGGTGCAGAATCACTAAGTTGTGCAAACTCAATGAGGTAGACGAATTCTAGAAAATGTGGATCGACGGAATATATGAAATCGGTTCAAACGCGGACCTGTGGACCAAAATGAAGTTCGGTCTTCCCTCTGAAACACCGCCANNAACACCGGAATCTGCGCGGCGGCAACCTCGATGGCCTGTCTCGTGCATTAGCCATTGATGGAATGCTCCCCACGCAATCCATCCGAAAGATACTGTCTCGCCGCGAGAGTTGTGGTTCTCACGGCGTTGGCCGGGTGCTCACTCTGCTCGTCTTCGGAGGCGTCTTGTTCGGATCATCCGTCCAATCTCAGCAACCGGACGAGGTTTGGNNCGCCTTGTGGGTTGTTGATCAGCAGATTGCACTTTCTCCGGACGACATGGATATTCGAGCATGGCGCGCACGAGTCTTGACTTGGGCTGGCCGCCTCACGGAAGCGGAGCAGGGCTTCAACGAAATACTCAAGATCGACAAGAGCGACCCCGACACCTGGATGGGTTTGGCTACCGTATATCTGCGCCAGGGACGCACCGAGGAAGCACTCAAGACCGCGGATCATGCCATAGAGCTAGACCCGGGCCGGGCCGACCTGCGAGCGACACGCGCGGAGATGTTGCGTGCCAGCGGGGATTCGACCGATGCGCAGCATGAATTTCAGAGGGCGCTGGCACTTGATCCTGGGAGTTCGGACGCGCGATCGGGTCCGTCCTCGATCCGAGGCGATGGCAAGCAGGAGTTGCGATTCGGTTTCGACGAGGACCTGTTTTCCTTTACTTCCGCAAATCGCGATCAATGGGTGACCCTGGTTTCCAAATGGACCCCGCAATGGACTACCAGCGCCGGTGGAAGTCTTTACCAGCGCGGTGGGGTTGACGCCGGAAATTTTATTNNACCCGGAGCCAGCCGCAGTGGGGAGCGGTCACCATTGGCGGAGCGACCGGGCACGACAATGGAGTGATACCGGAGACCGAAGCTTTCTTCGAGCTCGACCACGGCTTCAAGATCAGCGAAGACAAACCCTTGCGCGGGATTGAGGTCATCTATGGCCAGCATTGGTATTGGTATGCCTTTGCGAGGATTCTGACCACAAACGAAACGGCGATCGTTTATCTTCCGCGCGATTGGACTTGGTCCATCGAATTAACCGAAGCGCGCAGCCATTTCTCCGACACCAATATTGACTGGAGGCCCTCCGGCCAAACACGGCTCAGCTTTCCCCTCGCGCATTGGTCGGAAAGAGAGCTTTCTGGAAATGTGTTTTTTGCCGTGGGTACCGAAGATTTCGCGCAAGTCGATCAGATTGGCAGCTTTGCATCGCAAACGTACGGCGGCGGCCTGCGCTTTCGATTTACCCCGCGCCAAGATGTAACCGCATACGGCGCGTTCCAGCAAAGAACGCAGGACCGCGCACAGACCAGCTTTGGGTTCAGCTATGGCATCCGGTTTTAGCATCTTGCACAAATTGGAGCCGTCCGCCTTCGTGTTCAAGGCGATCGTCGGCGCTATTGCGGTCGACATTTTGCTGCTGGCCTTCATTCTCCTTCGCAGAAGCTACCGCATGCGCTATTTCAGAAAGCGCGATGCCCGCGTTTTCGAGCTGCGCCAGCAATGGGACGCCTTGATTTCCGGCGAGATACCGTACCAAACGTGGCGAACGAAATCCTTTGATCGCCGCATTATTGAAGATATGGCGCTCGACGCTTTTGAAGCGGCCGCCGCCGATCAGTCTGCGCGACTGCTGCGCTTCCTTCGCACAAGTGGCTTGATCGAGAAACGAATATGGACAGCTCGGAGCGCAAAGGGATGGCGCCGGCGGAGCGCGTTGGTGGCTCTGGGGCGAACGAGAGCGCCCGAAGGCATTCCGGCGCTTTCCGAAGCGCTGCGTGATCGCGATCCGGAAGCCCGGAATGCAGCGTTGCGAGGACTTGGGAGGCTCGGGTCGCCGGAAGCTGCCGAAGAAATCCTCAATTGGCTAGCTGAGTCAGGTGTGAACGTACCGGTCCTTCCACTTCAAAACGCACTGATCAATTGCTGCCGGGAACGGCCCCAAATCTTGCTCTCCTATTTGCAGCTTGCGAGCCCGCAGTTGCGAGAAGTCCTGGCACGCGTCTTGGGAGAAGTTGCAAGCCCTTCGCTGGGAAGCGAACTCATCGGGCTGGCCGACGACGAGTTGCCCGAATTGCGTGCTGCCGCTGCCCGTGCGCTGTCCAATGCGCAACCCGGCCACGCGGTAGAAGTCCTGGGCGAATTGTCGCGCGATCCCATATGGTTCGTGCGGTTGAGAGCGGTCGTGGCGATCGGCAAGCTCTATGACCCGGCAGCCGTTCCTCATCTGATCAACGCACTGACGGATTCGAATCGCCTGGTGCGCATGCGTGCTGCGGAAGCGCTCGTCGATTTTAAATCCGAGCTCGCGTCCATCTTCGCGCAAGTCGTGAAAACCGGCGATCGTTATGGATTGCACGCGTTTCTCGCGGCCCTTGAAAATGCGGATTTGCGCAAAAGGCTCGATGCCGACCTGCGGCAAGCAGCATTCTCCGATGGCGAACTCGATCTACTGCTCGCCGTCTTGAGCACCGGAAAGCTCGCCACGACATCGCAGCCAATCGAGACGGCCACGCGGTGATACATCACTTCCTGGATGTCGCGAATTACACGCTCTTTTTTTACTACCTGAGCGGCAATCTAGTGTACCTGTTGGCTTTGATTATCGCGCTGAAAACCAGCGCGGCGCATCAGCGCCGCATTGAAAGCTTCCGGCTCCGGTGGATCACGGAATCGCCGCTCGCGCCGCCGATTACGCTGCTTGCGCCCGCGCACAACGAAGAAAAGTCCATTCGAGTATCCATTCGAAACTTATTGGAACTCGACTATCCCGAGCTCGAAGTCATCGTGATCAACGATGGCTCGAAAGACCGCACGCTCGAGGAACTCCAGGATGAATTCAAGCTGCGGCCCGTGCGCATGGTCTATGTGCAGGAAGTCCCAAGCGCGGAAATCCGCGGGCTGTACCGAAGCGATTCGGACCCTCGTCTTCTGGTGATCGACAAGCAATCGGCAGGGAGCAAGGCGGATGCCGTGAACGCCGGCTTGAATGCCGCAACATCACCCTACGTTTGCATCGTGGACGCAGACTCCATGCTCGAACCGGACTCGCTCCTTCGAATCATGGTCCCGGTTCTGGCCGATCCGAAACACGTCGTGGGAGTCGGCGGCATCATTCGCATCCTGAATGGTTCAGAGATTCAGGGCGGCCAGTTATTACGCGTGCGGCTTCCTCGAAAGAGCCTTGAAGTCATTCAGGTCATCGAGTATTTGCGCGCGTTTCTGATCGGACGCGAGGCCTGGGCGCAGGGAAATATGATGTTGATTATCTCCGGCGCCTTTGGATTGTTCCGAACCGATCTGGTCCGAGCGATCGGAGGATATCGCGCCAAAGCTATTGGAGAGGATTTTGACCTAGTGGCGCGCCTGCACCGGCACCTGATTGAAAAAGGCCAGGAGTATCGTATTCCGTTTGTGCCGGACCCAGTTTGCTGGACCGAAGCGCCGTCGGATTTGAGGTCTCTCGGTCG
>PLKR01000491.1 GCA_003140655.1 Acidobacteriaceae bacterium
CAGTGGCTGGTAGTGTCCTAATAGTGCGTTGCTGAGTTGGTGGCGGCCTCGACTATTAGGGCTAGCTCCTCAGGCGCTGCTCCTTGTGTTTCAGCAAATCGTTAAGTTGCTCAACAAGCTCCATGAATTTGGTAAGGTTTTTCTCTTTTGCGATCCGCTCACAGAGAATCGCCATACGCTCTCGTTCGTCGGGGGTCATACCGCACCTCCCTCCCAACCGGCTAAAAACACGGGAGCCACTGATTTGTTTCGTGTAAATGGAGTTTGTTCCGGTATTGCAAAACGGTTCAAAGAGTGGTCGAATAGACACTCGGGGTTCTGGGGAAGCGCGCTAATCCACTTTTCCCCTCAAGGATACGAGATGGCATTGGCATCGCTTCCTCCGGCCCCGGGGGCGGCTCCGGGTCACGGTTGCCTGTCTATCCGAAAAGTTACCTCCGTAATGTTCCTATCTTTAACTCGCTGAAGCACAATCAGACCAACGTTTGAGCGGCGTTCTGTCTTGTCGTATTTCTGGATAAAGGCGGGTTTGCGGCGCTGGCCGAGGGTTGTTCTGCCCGCGTCGGCCGGACTATTCCTTCTCTTATGCTTCACGCCGGGTCTAGCGGCCTGCCAGTCGTCTGATGGGGAGAAGGCGATCCCTATTCTTACCGGTACGGCCGGCTATTTCAACTTCGTCACGGCGGGACAAAATCAGGTCGATGCCCAAATCAATCCTGTTCTTCTTGTGCCCCTCGGCGACCGCTGGCTGGTGGAATCGAGGGCAGAGTTCGAAGGAGCGTTTCAGCGACCTCCCGATGGCGGCTCGTACGGCGGTATGGTGAGCAAGAATCTCGATTATCTGCAGGCGGACTACATCGCTAACACATACCTTACCGTCACCATGGGACGATTTCTCACGCCGTTTGGAATCTTCAATGAACGTCTGTACCCCATCTGGATCCGCAGCCTGCAACAGGATCCTTTGATTCTGCCGCTCTCCGCCGAATCGAGTGACGGCATGATGCTGCGCGGTGGATTTCCGGTCAATGCCAAGGTTAACCTGAACTATGCGGCCTATGTCTCGGCGGTGAGCAGCGGACACAACAACCTGGAATCGGATCGCAACGTCGGCGGGCGTATGGGTATTTTCCTACCCGGTCCGCGGGTTGAAGTAGGCGCCTCGTGGCAGAAGCTGTTGCAGGACGAGCGTACCCATTCTTTTGGATTTCATTTCGCGTGGCAGCCTATGCGGTTTCCGCTCAACATACACTCCGAGTACGCCCGGTCCAATCAGGGGAGCGGCTACTGGATCGACGGAGCCTACCGGTTGAGCCAGGTTCTTTTCTGGCAGAAGGCGCTGCGGCGGCTCGAATTCGCGGGAAGGGCGGAGCAATTCTTCAACGGTCAGATCAGCTCAGACGAGGCCCAGGCACTTGGATTGCCCGCCGCGAACACCCGCGAAGGTGAATTTGGATTGAACTATTACCTGCACGACGGGCTCAAGGCCGTCGCCAGTTACGGGCGGCAATTCAGTTCGGCTGGGAATCTCAATCTATGGACCGTGGGTATCGCTTATCGTTTTGCCGTGCCGCTGGGACGGGTGGGGTCGCAATGAAGTACAAATCTCTGGCAATCATTTGGCTGTTGGCGCTGATCTCGGCGATCGGCGTAGCCTCCTCGGCACCGCGGACCCGCAGGGCGACCGAACCTGCTGTTTATAGCTCGGCAGAGGCTGATGCCATGCGCTTGGAGGGGGAGAAAAGATTTCGGGCAAACTGTAATCGTTGCCATGCCGCGCCTCATAAATTTCCTCCGCGCATGATGGCCACCATTGTGCGCCATATGCGAGTCCGAGCTACCATCACAGACGATGACATGCGCTACATCCTCTATTACATGACGCAGTAGCACGGGGGAGGAACGGTGGGGCGCAGAAGATCGGTGGCAACATGCGGGATCGTTCTTGCGGCATGGTGGTGTTTCGGTCAGATCCCGGTTGGCAGTCGAACACGAGTCATCGAGGTCCTGGCAGACAGGGATAGCCGTTACAAAATTGCTGGCGAGAAAATACCGGAAATCTCTGTCAAAGCGGGCGAGCCGATCGTCCTGAGGATCACGGCACGGAAAGCCAAGTCCTGGAACCGGGACGGCTCGATTCATGGGTTTTCGCTGTTGCGCGCGAAGGACAGATCGAAAGTAGCCGGTTGGGATTTATTGCTTAGACCTGGCACACAAGAATTTTCGATGATCGCGCCCGATGAGCCGGGCGAGTATGTGGTGGTTTGTACCGTAATTTGTAGCGAAGACCATGAAGGCATGTTCATGAGGTTTGTAGTGACGCAGTAATTATTGGAGGTCGATTCTGTGAAAGGCAAGACGGTCCTGGGCGTGCTTGTGTGTTTTGCTCTGTCGCTGTCGGTTTACACCGAGACGCAACAGCCAGCGACGTTCCATGGTGAAATCTCCGATAGCCAGTGCGCATTTAATGTCCACTCACTTACCAAATCGCACGAAGAGATGCTGAAGTCAAAGTCGGGACTTATGGGGTCGACTCGTTCCTCTTGTTCTCTCTACTGCATTCAGCACTTGGGCGGGAAATTCGTGCTGGCGTCCAAGGGCCACGTTTATCACCTGGATAATCAGGATTTACCGCGCGGTTTCGTCGGAGAGAAGGTGAAACTGCGGGGAATTCTGGATCCGAAAACCGACATCATCCAGGTTGTAAGCATTGATCTGGAATAATATTGTTTCAGTGCGGGTGCGATGTTTGCTCGGAAGGTTGCAGCACTCTGCAGAATCCCAACTTGTCCTGAAGTCCGTTTGCCTTTGCCACAGCTCTTTAGCCCAAAGACACATGCCCGTCTGAGTTATCAGAACTGCTCCACAGAGATGGGATTTTCATGGCGACCCGCCCTTCCGCGCGACGAGTATAGATTTGCATCCGCCGAAGCTGTGAGGACAACATCTCTGTAACTCAGACGGGCAGCAGGAGCCCGTCAGCAAGAATTCAGCGAGGAGGTGCCGGGCGTTCCGCCATCAGCGCCCCCTCGGCTTCACGCCGGGCCAAATCTGCAAAAGGCCACGGACAACAGTGTGGCGGCACCTTCAAACGATGTGGTGCTACTCTCAACAACAAACAAATAACAATCCCTTGACAACCCTGTGACAACTGGCCCGTGACGTTCCTCATACTTAATGGTGGTCAAGTGTTTTGTATTACGGGGAGAACCCCTAAATGTTCACCATAAGAAGGTCCGGAACTTCTATGATGTTAGCCGTGCTCTGGCTGTGTGCGTCAGGGTCGTTATTTGCGCAGACATTTACCACGCTGGCCAGTTTTAACTTTACGGACGGCGAAAGCCCCGTTAGGGCGCTGGTCCAGGCCACCAATGGGAACTTCGACGGGACAATGGAGGAGGGTGGGGCCCAGACACCAGGAAGGTCCCGTAATGCGTTCCCGGGTGCCTACCCCGGCGGAATGAGTCGTTCGGTGAACTGGTCCGAGTTCGGCTTTATCCCTTCCGGTGGCAGGTTCAACCCCCAGGAGCGGATGCTGTCGCCCCGCAACGCGCACGGGTTGCACAAGCTGTGGTCCTTCTTTACCGGCTGCGACGGCCCGATCTGCGGGGGATCCTCGGCGACGGTGGCCAACGGGGCGGTCTACGTCGGCTCCTATGACGGCTACGTGTACGCCCTCAACGCCGCCACCGGGGACAAGCTGTGGTCCTTCCTCACGGGCGGCGAAGTGTTCTCGTCGCCGGCGGTGGCCGACGGAGTGGTGTACGTCGGCTCGAACGACCAAAACGTGTACGCTCTCAACGCCGCTACGGGGGCCGAACTCTGGTCCTACACCACCGGCTACGACGTGGTCTCGTCGCCGGCGGTGGCCAACGGGGTGGTCTACATCGGCTCCGAGGACGGCAGCGTGTACGCGCTCAACGCCGCCACCGGGGCAAAGCTGTGGTCCTACAGCACTCACCTCGTCGTTGATTCGTCGCCGGCGGTGGCCAACGGGGTGATCTACGTCGGCTCCGACGACGGCAACCTATACGCCCTCAACGCCGCCACTGGGGACAAGCTGTGGTCCTTCTCCACACCCGGCGACGTGTACTCGTCGCCGGCGGTGGCCAACGGGGTGGTCTACGTCGGCTCCGAGGGCGGTAACGTGTACGCCCTCAACGCCACCACCGGGGCCAAGCTGTGGTCCTACGACACCCGCGACTATGTGAATTCATCGCCTGCGGTGGCCAATGGAGTAGTCTACGTCGGTTCCATCAACGACAACGTGTACGCCCTCAACGCCGCCACCGGGGCCAAGCTGTGGTCCTATACCACCGGCAACGAAGTGTTGTCGTCGCCGGCAGTAGCCAACGGGGTGATTTACATCGGCTCTGGGGACGACAGCGTGTATGCCCTTAACGCCGCCACCGGGGCCAAGCTGTGGTCCTATCACACCGGCAACCAAGTGTTCTCGTCGCCGACGGTTGCGAACGGAGTGGTCTACGTCGGCTCCGGGGACGGTAACATGTACGCGTTCGGGCTATGATGCCTCTTATGGTGCGCAGAAATTCCGTCCGTCCTCGAAATCAAGGGGATATCGGTGTGTGCCTAGGTTTTCCTCTGGTCCGTTCCGTGAAGTACTCGTGGTAGGAGGTGGTCCCGGCAGGGTAGGCCGATGAGGTGGGCATCTCGCCGGCTTCAAATTTTGTAATCCTCGGCGGCGAACGTGTTCTTCCCTGCCAAGATAGGTACTAGGTAGTTAACACCTCGCGACTTCGGCACAGCGTCAACGCAACTGATAATAGGATCGTAAACTCTGGCTTTCTTGTCAGTCTCACAGTCGTCGACGATGCACGCAGGCATGGCACTCCGTGCAAAGCGTGATCAGATTCTCTTCCGAATCATCGCCGGAGTGGCTGCGGAACTGTTTGTGGTGAACCTCCAGGTTCGACATCGTGCCGCACGATTGACACCGCCAGCCATCACGATGCAGCACATGCTGTCGCAGCCTCTCGTACAACATCGGATCCAGCCGCAAGCGAGGAAGGAGGGGGCGTAGCGAGCTCATGATGCCTTCTCTTCCAAGCCTCCGAGGAACGCTTGCCGCTGCACTTCAGGCAA
>PLKR01000409.1 GCA_003140655.1 Acidobacteriaceae bacterium
GCCGCAATCTTTCGCGCCAAGGTGAGGCGAGCCATCGCTGGCTTCATGCCTTTGGTGAGCAAGCCTTGGTAGAAGTCGTGGAACGCTCCCTCCCGGCTGCTGGCCATATTCGCCGCACTCTTGAAGATTTCTTTCATCTCATGATTATGATTTTGATTCAGCCCACGCAGCTGCTGGGGTTTCTTGGAACGTTGCAGCTGTCCGCCCACGTAACGGTATTGCGCGCTGTCGCGCGTATCGATCGCGAGACCGCTATAGGTCCACAGTTGCCGCTTGGTGCGGAAACGATGCGGGGTTTGGATCAGCGNNCCGCTTGGCGCAACTCTCGCAGTGCATCGAGCTGTTGGTAGAAAAACTCAGCCCGCCGGCGGACGCCCGCTTCTCCAATCTTGTTCAACCACTCGGTGCGATGACGCGGAGCGTAGACTTGCTGCCCCCCACACAAAATCCCCCAACTGCGATACAGAGCCTTCACCCGATTCATTACCCGCGTGAGATCTTTGCTGATCGTCAGATAACTGCGGGCCAGCTCCTTCAATGTTCGTAGGCCGTTCTCGCCATGGTAGACCGAACGTAGATATCCGCCACGCAGCAGATCGGCGAGCTTGCGCGCGTCAATCTTGTCGCTCTTGTTACCCTCCTTCATGAGCGCGTTTTTCCGTGGATCGCACACGACTAGCTCCGTGACGTGCGGTTTCAGTAGGTCATACAACCAAGCCGCCCAGGTCCCCTCTTCCAAGGTCACATGCAAGTCACCGTGTATTCCCTGGATACACTGCAGGATCGTGCTCGCCTTGGTTTCGATGATCGACTCCATCACCACTTTTCCCTCGCCGTTCATCACCGCAATCGAAATCGTTTCCTTGTGAATGTCCATGCCGATATACTTAATGTNNCCTTTCGGTAGAGTTTTGCTTCACACTCAAAACCTACCTCAAAGGGGCGCCCTTTTATAATGCGTCAGCTTCGAGGAGATCTACCGAAAACAGGTCAGTCACAAAAGGACGCGGAGGGAGCGATCTCCTCGAAGCCCGTTTCGAGGGCCTATCGGACTTGAGGGTGTGTGCTCTAATGCGATTACTTCAGGTTAAGCCGACCATCCATGAACTGGGTTCGGTTCCTGGTCCCGGTCTCTATGGCTACGGACCGGATGTCGGGGTAAGGGATCGATCTGAGAAATATCCTGCAGCAACATCGTTCTTCAGTCGAGGGTCACGATCGGTTCCCAGGTATTCGTCGAGAAAGTCCAGCAGCACTTGCACTTTTGGCGTCAGCCGTGAGGGGCTCGAGAATAGCGCACAGAGAGTAATCGGCTCCGGGACCCACTGCGGCAGAATCTGCACCAGAGCCTTTCGAACTTCCGGACTTTTCGCCATCCACAACGGAAGAATGACGATACCAAACCCGCCCAGGGCGAGTTTCAGAGCAACCGTCGGATCGCTCGTAACCACTCGAAAGAGAATATCGGGCGTTACCACCTTTTTGCCCCTGCTCAACTTCCAGGGTCCGGAGCCGACGCAGTTGTGGAGCCGGAGGTCATCCGGGGTCGATAGATCTCCAGCGTCTTTGAGATAGTTTGGGCTGGCGAAAAGTCCTCGAACCGTCCCTGGATATGGCCGCACGCGCCGCAATGAGTCTTTCGGCGCCCGCAGTTTAAAGAAGACGTCCACGTCATCTCGCGGCTCCTGATCCCAACTTGCTGCATAGGGTTCGATCTCAACGCGTAACTCGGGATAGCGTTCCAGAAATTCCTTCAGCAAGGGCGCGATAGCGTCGCGCGCCATGGTCACGGGACAAGCTACCTTCAGCAGCCCGCTTGGGCTGGAGCGGTGGCCTTCCAAAACGTCCCGTCCGTGCTGAAGGCTCTCGAGCGCACGTCTGCACGATTGCAGGTATTCCTTCCCGGCGTCGGTCAGGACGAGGCCTCTGGGACCTCGATGCACCAGCAGAACCGCGAGGTGCTTTTCCAGTCGAGTCAACGCCCGGCTCACGGTCGAAACAGGACAGGCCATCTCCTTCGCCGCAGCTGTCAGCGTGCCCGCCTGCGCGACCGAGACGAAGGTGCGTACGTCGTTGAGATCCAAGTCATTCATGCAAAGCCACTCCGCAGCGTGTATTCGTTGAGCCTAGCAACAGTGTTGCACTGACGCAATTCTATCTTGCGCCTATCGATCTAGCAGAGTTCGGCAAGAAACATCTATCCATAGACCTGCGCACGGCAGAACGAAACAAACTGGGGGCGCAGAGACACGGAGGAGCGATGAAGATTCTAGTAATTGGGGGCACCGGCAAAGTTGGTGCAGAAGTCGTGAAGGAACTGCAGAAGCGCAAGGCAGACATTCGCCTGCTTGTACGGAAGGACGGCACTCCGACGCCGCGGGGCGCCGAGGTCGCCAGCGGCGATTTGCTGGATCCGGTTTCCGTAGAGAAGGCAATGCACGGAGTGGACAAGCTCTACCTATTGAACGCCGTCTCGCCCGATGAACTGACGCAAGGCCTCATCGCCTACGATCTGGCCAAGAAGCTGAGGTTGAAACACATCGTCTATCACTCGGTCTTCCGCGTGGAACACTTCAAGGATGTTCCGCACTTTGCCTCAAAGCTCGCGATGGAAAGCGCCATACGGGAGTTTGAAGTTCCCTTCACGATTATTCGCCCAAACTACTTCATTCAGAATGATGCCACATTGAAAGACCCCCTCCTGAAGACTGGAATCTACCCCGCGCCGCTGGGCAACGCAGGCATCTCTGTAGTCGACATCCGAGACATTGCGGAAGCAACGGCAATCGTTCTGACTTCGGACGAACACGATGGCAACACTTATAACCTTAACGGTCCGGAGGCTCT
This sequence comes from Acidobacteriaceae bacterium, assembly GCA_003140655.1. Taxonomy (GTDB): domain Bacteria; phylum Acidobacteriota; class Terriglobia; order Terriglobales; family Acidobacteriaceae; genus Sulfotelmatobacter. The sequence continues at coordinate 2,848 of PLKR01000409.1, forward strand.
GAGTGGTCCGATAGCGGCATCGATCTGGAGCAAATTGCTCGGCAAAGAGATTCGTTACGCGGGTCACGACATGGATGCGTTCGAGGAGCAGATGAGAAATTCAGCTCCGTCGTGGTCGGCATTCGACATCCGCATGATGTTTCAAGGGTATCTCGAACGCGGTTTCGTCGCTGAGACGGGAGATGTCGAGAAGTTGACGAAACTCTTGGGGCACGCTCCGCGCCGCTACGAGCATTTTGCCGCGGAGACCGCTGCGCTTTGGAAGTAATGAATCGCGTCAGTGACTCAAAACAAGACCTTGAGGAGAACAAAATGTCATCCGCTCAGCCGACAATTCCGCCGGACGATCCCAAACGCAGCCTCACCCTTGCTCAACTCGAAAACCTGCCTCACATCGGGCTGGTCGGCGATACCTACACCATTACCGTGACCGGCGAGCAGACTGCCGGACGCTTCTGCGTCATCGACATGCACATCCCGCCCGGCGGCGGTCCGCCACCGCACCGGCATGACTTCGAGGAGACCTTTATCCTCCTCGAAGGCCAGATGGAAGCCACCTTCCGTGGCCAGAATTCGACCGTCCGCGCCGGCGAAACCCTGAACATTCCTGCCAACGCTCCTCATCAGTTTCACAACGCTTCTGGTGAGGCCGTACGCATGCTCTGTATTTGCTCTCCTGCCGGGCAGGAGAAATTCTTCTTGGAGGTTGGAGTTCCGGTCGCCACTCGTATCACACCTCCGCCCAAGCTCTCTGAAAAGGATCAGGCGGCATTCATCGAGAAAGTAAAAGCGCTCGCCCCCAAGTACCGCACCGAACTGCTAAGAGAGGCGTAGACCGGCCGAGAGGCCGTCTCATCTCAAAGGGCATAATTTCGGCCAGACAGTGTGAAGTTGTCCAGAAGTCGGCTTCTGGGACATCGCCTGATGTCCTCCAAGCCCGTTTCTGGATAGTCGCCGATTTTGGAGGATCCTCTAGTTAGGGGAAGAGTGGCAAACTCTTAGCCGATTAACGCCGCCGAGGGTTCAACGTCTGGTGAAACCGTCTCGGGTCCACTGTTNNAAATGACGGCACGCTGGCCTCCGAAAGTTCCGTATGGCCGACAACACACCCACGCCGGGAGTCTCAACCAGCGGCAAGCGGAATGCGCCTGTGATTTAGCCTGCCTTGAACGCCACAAGCAGCGCCGTCGCTATACGATTTCGTCCTTCGTACTTTGCTTTGTACAGGGCATTGTCCGCGGCCAGGAGCAAGCTCTCCGGCATCCGCATCGTTCCGCCATCGCGGGCAAGCGCCGTGGCGACGCCCATACTTGCGGTGACCCACTTTCCCCCCTCCGG
>PLKR01000269.1:0-4009 GCA_003140655.1 Acidobacteriaceae bacterium
GTTTCGCACTTGACCAGTTCGACGGGCGCAGCGCGAAGAAAGCCAGCAATCAGATATTCTTCGACATCAGGAGGAGCGGGAACGATAGCGGAGAACGTAACCGCAGGGTCGGTGCCGATGGCCACAGCGACTTCCATTTTGCCGGAAGGATGATCGGTCGCAGCAAGCTGCGAGCCTCCCGAGGTCCGAGCCATGATGTCGACAGCCGCGGACTTGCCCTCGACCGCAGCTCGCATGCGCTGTCGCGCATGCTCCGCTGCAACCTTCTGCCGCTGCCAATGCGCTCCGGTCGTGCGGGCGTCGTAGACCTGTAGGCGGTACATGCCTAGATTCCGTTTGCCGGATTTCGGGTCGCGCGTTGTCACGCAGGGGAGTGTGATAAAGCGGCCGGCGTCCTGGGGCCAACACTGCAGGATGGGGAAGTCGAGGAGGGAGAAGTTGTCGCGTTTGATTACTTCTTTGCAGGGGCCGGTGGGAACGGTCCTGGGGAAAAACTTTCCGGCTTCGGTGAGGAGCGGGAGCATCTTGAGTTTGTCGAGGAAGCCTTGCGGGGATTTGAGGTCCATGAAGACGCGGATGCGGTCGGCGAATTCATCGAAGGAGTTCACCCCCAAGGCTAGCTTCATGCGGGACTCGGAGCCGAACTGGTTGATTAGGAGTTGAGAGCCAGGATGGTTTTTGATGTTTTGGAAGAGGAGGGCGGGGCCGCCGGGATTTCCCGTTTTCGATTTGCTTACGCGATCAGTGATCTCGGCGATTTCCAGGATGGGGTCTGCTTCAGTTTGGATGCGCTTGAGTTCGCCGGCGCGGTCGAGAGTGGCGATCCATTGGCGGAGGTCGTCGAAGGGCAAAGGGTCTCTCCTGGGAACGACTGATTATACCGAGTCGGGGTGGCCAGTATTGGGTGCGGGCAGTTTGATAAGGAAGCGAGCCAAACGCGCGATTAATGTGTCGCAAAAAGCGCGACACAACGCGCGGCTCGCCTAGATCCTTCGCTGCGCAAAGAACGCTTGCTCAGGATGACAACGCTTCGCTTAGAGTTTGCCGCGGAGCATGGTGATTACGTCGTCGGAGGTGACTACGCCTACTAACTTGTTGTGTTCGTCGATTACAGGGAGGGTCACCAGGTTGTATTTGTCGAATAGTTCGGCGACCTCGTTGTCGCTGGTCTCTTTGTGAGTGAAGACCAAGGGTTCCTGAGTAAGGGAAAGGAGTGGTGTGCCGGGCTGGGCGAGGACAAGCTTAACCAGGGGAACGGCGCCGGCGAGAGTGCCATGGGAATCGACCAGATAAATGGTGCTGACAGATTCGATGCCGCCTTCGAACTCGCGCATGACGCCGATGGCATTCTCGACGGTGGCCGAGACGGGAAGGGCCAGGAACTCGGTGGTCATGCGTCCGGCGGCAGTTTCTTCGCGGTGCTCAAGGAGTTCGACGACTTCCTGGCTGGCCTCGGGCTTCATCTCAACGAGGATCTGTTCGGTGCGATCCTGAGAAAGATCGGCGAGCAGGTCGGCGGCGGCGTCCGGGTCCATTTCCTCGACGATGTCGGCGGCGCGTTCGGAGTCGAGAGATTCGACGATCGCCTTTTGTACCTTAGGCTCAACTTCTTCAAGAGTTTCGGCGGCGACATCTTCGTCGAGGGTGCGGAAAACAGCTTCGCGCTCATCGGGGGCAAGGTCTTCGACGATGTCGGCGATGTCGGCGGGATGGAGCGTGGCCAGGCCTTCGTGAGAAATCTTGAGTTTGATCCGGCGCGCGGGATCGGTTTCGATAAGGTCTACGAAACTCCAAGGGATGGTGCGGGGAGGGATTCTCTGGAGGAGGAGGTGAAGAGCGGCGCGGGGTGCGAGACCGCGCAGAAGGCGGCGGATGGCGCCNNCGTTGACGCGGACCACCTTGCGTCCGTTAATGTCGATGACCTGCTGATCGAGGAGATCGCGTTCGAGGAGGAACAGGCCTTCGGCGCCATTCGCAGCGGGCCAATCCGCGGCATTGGTGGAGGTGTGGATATTGGCGTCAATAGTGGTGACGGCGGAGAAGGGAAGTACGCGGTTGCCGGATTTGGTTTTGACGATGAACGAGGCGATGCGGTTACGATCTTCCTGAGGGGCGAGAGTGACTTCGCGCACGTGTCCGGTCGCCGCGCCGGACGGGTCATAGACCGTGGCGCCGAGGAGTTCGGAAAGAGGCAGCGTAGTCATCCGGGTAGAGGATAGCGGAATTTTGCGGGAGAGAGAAATGATTTGTGAAGGCTGGGGGAGAAAAACTTCACCCCCTACCGGAAGGCATAAACGACCGTTTATGAGGGGAAGCCTCGGGCGGAGATTTGTGTCCCGAAGGGAGCTATTTGAGCTTCACGAAAAGCAGAACGAAGATCGCCCATATTCCAACTGTGACCGGAAACTGCACCACGGCTGCATCGCGCATGGAACCTCCTCTGGGCAGCGCATACGTAAGCACCATCATCGCCAGAGCAGTGAGAACGCCCAGGGCCAGTTTGCTTTTCCAGTTCATCGAGTGATCTCCCTTTTGCTTTTGTCCGGCCTTATCTTTCGCAGAGCAGGGAGTATACGCCCGGGAAGGCACCTGAACAAGTCGATAGTCGAGATGCAAACAGAGGCGTTTGCATTTGTGGGTTCTCCGCTGTTTGGGGCATGCCCCGATACGAATCCGGCGCTTACTTATTTTCGCACCAGCAATTCGGAGAATTGGAAAATCCTGTCGACTGTGACTGCGGCAATTCCTGTCGCGATCACAGTGGCCATCTTGATAGTCAATCTCTTCATAACAGCTTTGTCTTTGGTGGTTCGCCAGACGATTGGCAGGTTCACGGCGGCGCTGGCCAAAGATGTAAGCACAGTAGCGCTACCGGCGAGCGCGGGAGTTATCTTGCCGTGCATAGCCATAGTGGCGGCCGCCGCCGTGGTGCTGGCGCTGCTTACCAGGCCACCGACAACGCCGGTGGCGAGCATGCCCTCGCTGCCGAAGTATCTGGTAAGCAGGGTTCCGATGACCTGTATGGAGATGAATACGATTCCAAACCAGATGACCTTCGTGAGCGAAATGGGAGAAGTGAGTGTCAGAGTGCCGGGAACGCTTTCTTCGATTCTGCGGTCGCGCCATACCCAGAAACCGGCAACCAGAGTCATGGCCAGAAGCGGCACCAGGGTGGCGCTCAGGGAGCGAGGCGAGAAAATGGTAGCGAGGATCAGATTTCGGGCGAACATGGCGATGGTCGTCAACAGGCACAGAGTTGTGGTTCTACCGACCAATCCGGTCTCTTGCAGGCGGGTGCTCAACTCCGCGACGGTGGCGCTGCTATTCACGAGGCCACCGAAGAGCGCGCCGAGATAGAGGCCGCGCGTGCTGTATATGCGGAGGAAGACGTAATTCACGAATCCAATTCCGGCAATGGCGATAACACTGATCCAGGCGTCACTGGGGTTGAACAGCTGCCAGGGATCCACGTAACGGTTGGGCAGCACGGGATAGATTACGAAACCGATCAGGCCGAGCAAGACGGCGCTGCGAATTTCCGATGGCTGCAAGCCACCAGCGAAGCGGCTCAGTTCAGTCTTCCAGGCAAGAAGCATCGTCATGACGATCGCTCCCGCCACGGGAGTGAAGATATGACCAAGACCGACCAGAACGCCGAGCAAGTAGTTCACGATCAATGCCGCGGAAGTGGTGATTTCCAGGGAGCGGTCGTCGAGGATGCTGCGTGTATTCATGGCGGCAACCAGCAAGAACACACCGATCAGAGCAGCGATGGCCGTGCTTGGTCCTATCAGGGAAGCGAGCATGCCGAGTAAGGCAACGAGGGCGAAGGTTCTAATGCCGACGTCTTTGTTAGACCATTCGCGCTCCATCCCGACCAGCATTCCGATGCCGATCGCGACAGCCATTTTCAAGGCGATGGGAGTGGCCGGGAAATGTGTGGAGTCGGTTTGCATTCCTGTTGACGTTTTTGCAACTCAGTGAATGCTAATACATAAGAGCGCTTTCG
>PLKR01000269.1:4036-7849 GCA_003140655.1 Acidobacteriaceae bacterium
GATGACATTTTGAGTTTGACGCCGCCGAAAGCGGATGTGCGCTTGGCTTATGGCAGCGATGAGAATCAGTTTGTGGATTTGCGGTTGCCGCAGGGGAAAGGTCCACATGCGCTCGCGATTGCAATTCATGGAGGGTACTGGCGGGCGAAATACGATCTGGGATATATGGGGCATCTGTGCGCGGCTCTGACGGGCAAAGGGATCGCGACCGCGAATCTGGAGTACCGGCGGGTGGGGAATGCGGGCGGCGGGTGGCCGGGGACGTTTGCGGATGTGCGGGCGGCGTATCAGCTTCTGACGCAGCTCTCGACCAAGAATGTCTCCAAGAATGTTCCGCAGTATGAGTTTGACGTTCGGCGAGTCGTGGTGATGGGACACTCGGCGGGCGGTCAGTTGGGACTGTGCCTGGCGGCGCATGAGAAGGGTCCCATGGCCGTAATATCGCTGGCGGGCGTGGTGGATTTGCAGCGGGCGTATCAGCTGCATTTGAGTAATGATGCGGTGGTGGAATTTCTGGGCGGGACTCCGACGGAGGTGGCGGATCACTATCGGGAAGCGGATCCGATGAAGTTGGCGATTGGGGCGCGGCAGTGGCTGGTGCATGGCGCTTCGGACGATGTGGTGCCGCCAGCCTTCAGTCGCGATTACGTTGGCGCGAAGCAGAAGATGAAGGAAGATGCGCGGCTGGTTGAGATTGCGGGCGCCGGGCACTTTGAGGTGGTCGATCCGTGGTCGGGGGCGTGGAAGGAAGTGGAGCGAGTGGTGCTGGAGGCGGTGGGGTAACGGCCGCGCGACTCAGATGCTGCGGAAGACGAACTAGGCCGGGTCGGTTCTTGGGGGCGGCGGACCGAGAATCTGCGTGTCGTGCCGGCTCACGATCTTGGTGACCTCGGCGCCGAACTGTGGGTCCGAGGGCGAGAGGCGCGCGACAAGCTCGTGCAGCTCAGGAAAAAAGCGCTCGAACCCGCAGGGACTGCCTGATCCTAGGAACCGTACCGGCTGCTTGCCGGCATTGGCTTGCGCGTGCGGCGTGCCGTGGGGCACGACCGCGACGGTACCAGGCTCCAGGTCGTGCCACTGGCCGTCGAGATAGACGGAGAGCACGCCGTCAAGCACGAAGAATTGCTCGTCCGTCCGCGGGTGAAGGTGCAGCCCGGTTGTGTAGCCGGGATCTTCGCGGAACTCTCCCAACCACCAGGTTCCACCCGAGCGCTCCGCATCTACCAGGATGCGCGCCTCTCCGCGGCCCATGCTGTAGATGCGCGCCTGATCCGGTCTGACGATCATCGTTTCCCCTCAGCACACGTGGGTGTTGTTTGAGACTCCTAGGAGCCAGATCTTTTTCGGATTGCCTGTTCCGTTTCTACTGCTTGCTGTCGCACGTCATTGGAAATATCCGGCAGGTCGCGCTCGTAGGGGCGAATGGCGGAGAGGTCGTCGGGTTGGCCGATGAGATAGAGGGCGCGCAGGGCCTCCCACACCTGGTCGTTCGCGGGATCGACCACCGCCACCTCCGCTCCCGCGGCTAGATTCGCTCCGGTACCAGCGACCGAGCGAATGCGGCCGGGAATTGGGGAACGGATTTCTGCCGTTTGCGCGTGCCCGTATTCCAGCTTTGCGATTAGTCCGCCTTGGTGGATGGCAGTGCCGGGGCGGTCTGAGTCGACAATACGGCCGGATTCCGGGGAAGTAATTTGCGCGGGCTGCAGCAGTGCCAGAATCTGCGGACGGCCCGTGGCGTCGCCGAAGCGCACCAGCGAGAGTGCCGCATTGCCGCGAACCATGGGCGAAGGGTCGGCTAGCGTCTTCAGCAGCGCCTCATGAAATCCCGCGCTGGACGCGTCTTGCCCCATAACCCAGGCGTCGGTATTGCGCACTTCTTCCACAGGATCGGCGGCGAGGCGCACCAGGTCTGGATACCATTGTTTCGCGGTGGCATCCTGGCGCGTGATGCGCTCGCCCACCTGCACCAGCGCCTGCTGAATGTGGCGCGGCTTCTTGGAGTCGTGCAGGTATTCGTTCAATTGCTGGTCAGAAAGCTTGCGGCCAAACCATGTGTTCCACCAGAACAGGAAAGGCATCAGGCAGATCAGCCACGCGGCGAGGAAGAAGAGAAGCTTTTGGGTGCGGGACATGCCGGGCTTTTGTGGTTGGGCGTCTCGCGGCGGCTGCACTGGAATCGGATTGGCAGACATGTTGGAAACGAAGAACTATCATTACTCTACGACATCGGCGTCGAGCACGCGATCCTGCTCCAGATAATACGAAACTGCGTACTGGGCCAGAAGCGGTGTCTGGAGCCGGATTTCGGCTCCGATCCAGGCGCCTTTGGGATAGGGGTTCCGCCACGCTTCGCCCTTCGGCAAGCTCAGGGCAGGCTTTGGCGGCACGGCCGAGGCGGCCGTGGCCACGTGGCTTGGGACGAGTCCGCCGCTGCCGAACTGGGGACCGAAGTCGGCGCTTTGGATCTGATCGAACTGCTTGATCTCGCGCCAGGCTTCGTCGCCTACGGTACCGGCCACGTCGATTTTCAATCTCACAATCGGCATAAAGTCAAAATCTTTCACCACAGAGACACAGAGCCACGGAGAAAATCTTGAAGTGCTCTTTTTGTTTCTCTTTTCTCCGTGCCTCCGTGTCTCCGTGGTGAATCCTAGCTGTGCGGGAACCACTGGTAGAGCATGAAGTATACAATCACGCCAGTTACGCTGACGTACATCCACAACGGCCACGTCCAGCGCGCTATCGCTCGATGACGATCATAGCGACCCCGCAGGCCGCGGCTCAACGTGACGATTACCATGGGGACGATCACGATAGCCAGAGTGACGTGAGGAATCAGGATTACGAGGTAAATCGTATGCCATATACCCTGCCTTAGAAAACGAATATCGCCGACGTGGGCATGGAAGTATACGTAGCAGACCAGAAATAGTGCCGAGGCAACCACGGCGGCGATCATGCAGGCGCGATGCGCGGCCATGCGGCCGCGGGCAATCATGTACCGGCCGGCAACCAGGAGCACTGCGCTGGTTCCGTTCAAACTGGCGATCAGGGCGGGGTAAAACGCATACTGCTCAGGGATCACGCGGCAGGCCTCTTGGTGCGGCGGTTTGCCATCAGGAATGCGAGTCCGAACATCACCAGCGAAAACAAAAGCAAGGTCGCGATCGCCGAGGGCAGCGGGAACTGCGTATCCATACCCGGATAGAGCAGGTCACGCAGCGCCTCGACCCCGTAGGTGAGCGGGTTCATATACATCAGGGCGCGAATCCATACCGAGGCGCCGGACAGGGGAAACAGCGCGCCCGACAAGAGCCACAGCGGAATCAGAAACAGATTGATGATGCCATGAAAGGCTGACGTGGAATCCATGGGCCAGGCGATGGCGAAGCCCAGCGCGGTCAGCGCAAAGGAAACCAGAAAAACCACGACGGCCACCAGCAAGACCTGAACCAGTTCAAGATGCACGCCTGCGAACGGCGCGAAGACGAGGAAGATCAACCCCTGGATCGCCGCGAGCGTGGTGCCGCCCAGAACTTTGCCCAGCACAATGGCGGAGCGCGGCACGGGGGCTACCATCACCGAGAGCAGGAATCCTTCTTTGCGGTCCTCGATAAGCGACATCATGGCGAAAATCGAGGTAAATAGGACAATCAGGATCAGCGTGCCGGGATAAAAATAGTCCATGTAGTGCTGCTGGGCCGGCCCAGCGGCAGAGCGAAAGGAGTTGCCGAATCCCGAGCCAAGCACGATCCAGAACACCAGCGGCGACGCCAGCACGCCGACCACACGCGTCTTCTGCCGGTAGAA
>PLKR01000371.1:0-173 GCA_003140655.1 Acidobacteriaceae bacterium
TTGATCCTGCCGGGCATTATCACGGGACTCTCGCTCCTCATGCTGTTCAACGTGATGGGAACGAAGCTCAGCCTGATGACGATTGTTCTGGGACATGGGACGGCGTTGATTTCCGTGGCAACGACCGAGGTATTCGCGGGCCTGCAGAAGCTCGACCGGGCGCAGGAAGAGGC
>PLKR01000371.1:180-2596 GCA_003140655.1 Acidobacteriaceae bacterium
TTACGCTTTCGATGGACGAGATAGCAGTCAGCTTTTTCCTGATCGGGCGCGATAACACGCTGCCGCTGGAAATCTGGGGACGACTGCGGCGGGGCATCACACCGGAAATCAACGCGGTGTCGACCATTATCTTTGTGTTTTCGCTGGTGGCGATTGTGTTCTGGTACCACCTGCGTGTACGCGGCGAAGGCGGAGCGGACGCGGGCGCCGAAATCGTGGCCGCCGCGGAAGGGAAAGCGATATGAGCGCGAATCGCAGGGACTTCATCAAGTTTGTGGTTGCAGGGGCGGTGACTGCAGGATGTCCCATCGATCTTTCGCTGGTAGCGGCACAGACCGGCGACTCGAAGAAGAGTCACGCTGCGGATGTGGATGGCGAGGATAATCGAATCTGTCATCAGGTCCGCGACAAGGGCAATCAGATATTCGCGCGGCCNNGCTTACCGTTTGCAGCAACACGATTTCCTTCTTCTGGAAAAAGAGCCGCACTGGGGCGGGAATGCGTATGCGATGGAGTATGAGGGCAGCACCTATGCCACAGGATCGGCCTTCTTGACAAAGGACGAATACTCTTACCAGTTCGCCAAGGAGATTGGGATGGAGCTGTTGCCGGTCAACAGCCCGGACGCCAGCATCATTCGAGGGGAGTTGGTCCCCGACACCTGGGGCGACGGTCTCAACAAGCTGCCCTATTCTTCGGCGGTTCGCGAGAGCTTCAAGAAGTTCAAGAAAGAAATGCTTGCGATTGACGTGGAGAAGCGTGGTAAAGAGCTCTACAACAAACCGTTCTCGGATTTCTTAAAGGGATATCCGGGAGAACTCAAGCAGTGGTGGGATAACTTCGGGCCATCGAACTGGGGGGCAACCAGCGAGGAGACGGCGGCAGGTTTAGGCATTCTCGCGTTACAGGAGATGGTCGAAGAGAGCCACGCGGACGATCGCTACACCTGGCCCGGAGGTTTGGGCGCGATCACGAAAAAGCTGGCGGAGATTCTGCAGCCGAAATACAAAGATCGCATGCAGACCGGCGCGACGACCGTGGCCGTGGCGCCCGAGAAAGAAGAAGTGCATGTGACCTACATGCTGGGCGGCGAATTGAAGACGGTCGCGGCCAAGGCCGTCATCATGGCAACGCCCAAGTTCATCACGCGGCGCATCGTTGAGGGCCTGCCCGACAAGCAGAGCGAGGCCATGCATCAGATTCGCTATATTCCGTATCCCGTGGTGAATCTGATTTTCGACAAACCGGTATTCAATCATGGCTACGACACCTGGTGCCCGGGCAATACATTTACCGACTTTGTGGTCGCCGACTGGGTCATTCAGAAGCNNTCAACATTCTCAGTTGCTACACACCGATGGCAGAAGAGAATCGTGGCTACCTGTTGAACGAGATCGGGGCGCGCAAGATTGCCGCCAACGTACTCGCCGACTTCCAGAAGCTGATGCCGGGATTGAATGTCGATCCGGTCGAGGTACACATTTACCGGCGGGGACATCCTTTGTATATGTCGACGCCGGGACTTTATACGCAGGTTCAGCCGCTGGCGCGGCATCCCATGGATCGCGTCTTCTTCGCCAACACGGACTCCGAGGGTCCGGAATCGACCACTAACGCGGGAATCCTTGCGGCGCAGCGTGCAGTGAAGGAAGTGGAAGCACGGCTGGCGGGAAAGCCCGCGCCGTAAGAGCACGCGGTCGCTGGCTAGAGTTATAATCTGCAAAGGAGATCGCCATGAACCGGTTCTGGCCCTTTATCCTCCTCCTCCTCTCTGCAGCTTCCTTGACTCTGGCTTGCGGAAGCAGTAGCAGCAATCGACAGCTTCAATCCATCACAATTAATTCAACCGTGAGCGGTCAGCAAGTTCAGTTCACCGCGACCGGCACTTTTTCCTCCGCGCCGACGACGGTCAGCCCGCTCCCGGTCGACTGGGGCATTGGACCTTTTGCGCCGCCCCCGGCGAGCGTGCAGTATACGTTGACGACCCAGCCGTACGTGTTCGACTGCACCGGTTCGGGACCCTACTTGCCAGTCAGCACTCTCGCTCCCTCGGATCCGAATGCACCGACTACTGGTTCATTACCGTTCGCGAACGTGGTTACGGCAGTGGCGCCTATTCCCTGCCAGTAGAGTAACGATACATTTCACTTTAACGGTGCTCAGCCCGATTCTTGCTTACCAATGGCTCGCACCAAAGTGCGATGTAATCTCCTGAGAAACCCCCGCACATAGTAAAGTTATAGATGGGGCAATACAGCCGACGAACGGCTGCATGCACCGANNATCGCCATCATCGCGCACGTGGACCACGGCAAGACCACGCTGGTCGACGCCATGCTGCAACAGAGCGGCACTTTTCGCTCCAACGAACATCACGTCGAGCGGGTGATGGATTCGAACGAACTGGAGCGCGAGC
>PLKR01000172.1:0-1563 GCA_003140655.1 Acidobacteriaceae bacterium
TGGTTCGTGATCCGCCATTACGGCGTTGAAGGCTTGCAGCACCACATTCGCCGCCACGTGCAACTGGCGCAGCAGTTCGCGGAGTGGGTGCGCAACAATGAGCGCTTTGAGTTGGCCGCACCCGCGCCCTTGAACCTGGTCTGCTTCCGCCACAAAGGGGGAGATGCGGCGAATCAAACCATCATGGAGCGCCTGAACCGCAGCGGCGATCTCTTCCTCACGCACACGAAGTTGAACGGGAAGTTCACTCTGCGCCTCTGCGTCGGCCAGACCAATACGCAGGCGCGGCACGTGGAGCGGGCTTGGACGCGGATTTGCGAGGAGGCTGAGAAGCTAACGGCCGCCGCTTAAGCTGACGGGTCACGCTTCCCAGGGATTCAGAATCGGTACTGGGGTGTCGTAAATGGTGCAGATGTTGGGGTGGTTGAGTGCGGATGCGGCCTGGGCTTCGCGNNGAGATGGTTTGGCCGATCATTTCGCTGAATCTTACGTGTGTGAAATTGGCGAGTCAATGAAACGCAGGCGTTGAGAGTGTCAGATAGGAGGCCGCTGGCGTGTCAGTCCGCAGGCATGGGCGCGGGACGCGCCACTGCGCGACGCGCTTTTGCCGGGACTTTCGTTGGGACGGGCGCGTCCGCCGGCGTTTCCAGCCACTTGCGCACTTCGGGCAGAGCTTGCCGCATGGCTACTTCTCCGGCTTTCATCAGTTCGCCGGCACGTTTGAAGTCGTCGTAGGCAAAGCCGGCCACATCAGGTTCGATAACCAGGTCGGCGGCGCCTCGCCACAGGCTGGACATCGCGTCCTGGGCGATGGCGAACGATTGTCCGATCACGTCAAAGAGATGGCGGGGCGCTCCACCCTTCGACCACGCGCCTCTTAGATGCACGGCCAGCACTCGATCGGCACCCATCTCGCGCAGCGGCCGCGTGGGCACGGGATGCGAGAGCATGCCATCTACGAGGAAGCGTCCGCGAATCTCGACCGGCAGAAACATTCCGGGATAGGCGCAACTTGCGCGCACGGGATCGATGATCGAACCAGAATGAAAGACGATGCCTTCGCCGGTGTTGAAATCGGTTGCGGTTACGCCCAGAGGAATGCGCAACTCTTCAAACGTTTTTACCTTCAAAGTGCGGGTCAGGAAAGAGACCATACGATCATTGGAGGCGAAGCCATAACGCGAGACCGTCCAGCGGGCGAAGGTGGTGAAACGGCACGACCGCGCGACTTTCTCCAGTTCTGCGATGGAAAGCCCGCCGCAGTAGCATGCACCGATCAGCGCGCCCACGCTGGTGCCGGCAACGATGCGGACCGGGATTCCTTCTTCTTCGAGGACCTTCAGGACTCCGATGTGCGCCATGCCCCGGGCAAAACCGCCGCCGAGCGCCACGCCGATCGCGGGTAGACGCGGCTCGGGTGCACCGCCCTTGCGGGAGATTTCCCGTCCAAAGGCTTGCACTGACCGGATGATCTTGCCAAAACTCTTCACCGGAACCTCACGTCCCCGGTTTGGCGGGAACCGACTTCCTTACCCATTAAGATGCCACTAAACGGGGGAACGC
>PLKR01000172.1:1663-3543 GCA_003140655.1 Acidobacteriaceae bacterium
GCGAAGACGAGTGCTGGCCCTTCCCAAGGGATTGGTGGATGCGGGCGAGAAGGCCCTCGAAACCGCGGTTCGGGAAGTTTACGAGGAGACCGGAGTGACGGCCGACCCAGTCACCAAACTCGGCGACAGCAAGTACATCTATACGCGCACCTGGGGCGACGGCCGACGGGTTTTCAAGATCGTCAGCTTCTACCTGATGCGCTACCGCTCGGGCCGCATCAACGATATCGCTCCGGAAATGCGAATTGAAGTGGCGCGTGCACGATGGGTGCGGCTGGAAGATGCTGCGAGGCTGCTTGCCTATACGGGCGAGAAACAAATGGCCCGGCGCGCCTTGGGGTATGTGAAAGGACACGCCGAACTTTAGTAAGCAGCACTCGCGAATTCATTCCAGCCGTGTCTTCCCGCATAATGCTCCCATGCCTGTTCGCGAAGCCTCGCACTCGGTAGCGGTTTCACTGATTCTGTGCTTGTCCTTGCCGTTGCTGCCATCGCCTCTGGCAGCCAAGACTCGGCCTGCTCGTGCTCTGGAGCCTGGCTACGCGGAGGCGCTTGCCGCCGCCGATCACTTCCTTCAAGCCTGGCAGTCTGGCGACGTCGAAAACGGGATGGTGCTGCTCAGCAGTCATGCCAAGGAAACAGTTACCACGGATGTGGTCGAGAAATTTTTCTCCAACCCCGGTCCCGCCGCGTATGAAATCGGCCGGGGCAAGTTGTTGAAGCGCGGCCGCTACGAGTTCCCCATCGTCCTGGTCAGCGGCGCTTCGAGCAACATCCGTGCGCGCCGGCGATTCTCCAGCCTTGTGATGGTGGACGCTGGCAAGATCGACTGGGCGGTGGATAAACTGCCATAGGTAGAAAGAATGCTGATTGTTGATTGCTGCTTGAATGGCCGGAGTCTGCGGTGAAAGATTCTCATTGAGGCTAGACCATGAAACGCATTAATAAAGTCGCTATTCTTGGCGCCGGAACCATGGGCGCCCGCATCGCCGCGCATTTTGCTAACGCCGGCGTCCCGAGCTACCTGCTCGATATCGTTCCACCAGACGCCGACGCTTCGGCACGGAACAAGATCGCGGCCGCCGGTCTCGACGCCGCGAAGAAGTCGAAGCCGGCTGCTTTCATGGACTCGTCGCTAGCGCGCTTCGTCACCGTCGGCAACTTTGACGACGATTTGAAGAAGCTGGCTGAAGTCGACTGGATCATCGAAGCCGTCGTGGAGAATCTTGACATCAAGCGGGCGTTGCTTCGCAAGATCGAAGCCATTCGCAAACCCGGCACGATCGTCACTACCAATACCAGCGGCCTGCCCGTAGGAAGAATCTCGGAGGGCTTCTCCGACGAGTTCCGACGTGCGTGGTTTGGCACTCACTTCTTCAATCCGCCGCGCTACATGCGCCTGCTGGAGATTATTCCGACGCCGGACGCCGATCNNATCGGGACATTTTCAGTGTTGAATGTGATGCGGCTGATGCAGGAGATGGATCTCACCATCGAAGAGGTCGACGCGCTGACGGGACAGGCCGTCGGGTGGCCGAAGTCAGCAACGTTCCGCACGATTGATTTAGTTGGGCTGGATATTCTGGGGCACGTGGTCGGCAATATGACCGCGAACGTCCACGACGAACGCAGCGAGTTGCGCCTGCCTGACTTCTTCACGCAGATGCTGCAGCGTAAATGGCTGGGCGACAAAACCAAAGGCGGCTTCTACAAGAAAGGGAAAGGCGGCGAGGGCAAAGAAGACGAACGCCTTGCCCTCGACTGGAAAACGCTGGAATACCATCCCCGGCAGAAGCCGAAGTTCGCGGCGCTCGAGATGGCGAGGAACATCGAAGATACGGGCGCGCGGCTGCGCATGCTGCTCGGACTGGAAGGCAGCA
>PLKR01000172.1:3650-10111 GCA_003140655.1 Acidobacteriaceae bacterium
GAAATCGTGGTACGCCGACGATCCCAAGACTTCGTCAGGGCGCGTTTACTTCGACTTGGCAACTGGAAACTTGAAACCAGTAGAAGTTCCCGCCGGTGTGTGGTCGGTCACGGTCGCGAAAAAGTCCAATGGCGTGGTGAAGAAAAATTCCGGAGCGTCGCTGGTCGATGTTGGCGACGGCGTGGCCTGCATCGAGTTCCACAGCAAGATGAACTCGCTCGGCGCCGACATCATCAGCTTGATTCTTCAGACCCTCAGGCCCGGCGGCCCGGGCGGCGGCTTCGACGCTTTTGTCATCACTAACGACGCGACGAATTTCTCCGTCGGCGCCAACCTTATGCTGCTGCTCATGAGCGTGCAGGAAGAAGAGTGGGACGACGTTGACCTCGCCATCCGCCAGTTCCAAGGAATGACACAGGCAATCA
Organism: Acidobacteriaceae bacterium; assembly: GCA_003140655.1. Taxonomy (GTDB): domain Bacteria; phylum Acidobacteriota; class Terriglobia; order Terriglobales; family Acidobacteriaceae; genus Sulfotelmatobacter. Next base: position 4,076 of record PLKR01000172.1, read on the forward strand.
AGTTCTCGCCCAAGCCGGTGGTGGTTTCGGCTTTCGGGTTGTGTTTGGGCGGTGGCACGGAAATCTCGCTGCACGCCGCGGCACGCCAGCCACACGCCGAGCTTTATACCGGACTGGTTGAAGTCGGTGTCGGCTTGCTGCCCGGCGGTGGAGGCTGCAAAGAGATGTTGCTGCGCGCCGTCGACGGTGCCGCAGCTTCGCACGGCAAGAGTTCAAGCGAAGCCCTCGCCGGATCCATCGAGATGCTGGAGGCCATGAAACGCGCGTTTGAAACCATTGCCACGGCCAAGGTCGCCACGTCCGCGCACGAGGCCCGAAGCTTTCGCTTTCTCACCGACAGCGACCGCATCACGATGAACCGCGAGCGCGTGCTTTCCGACGCCAAAGCCCGCGCACTCGAACTGGTCCGCGCCGGATACGAACCGCCGGTGCCTCGAACCGACATCCCCGCGCCCGGTGAAAACCTTCTGGCGACGCTCAAGATGGGTGTCCACATGATGCGCCAGGGCGATTACATCACCGACTACGAGGTGAAGCTGGGCGCAAAGATCGCCGAAGTCCTCTGCGGCGGGAACGTTACTCCCGGCTCGCCAGTGAGCGAACAGTACATACTTGATCTGGAGCGCGAGGGTTTCAAATCGCTGTGCGGCGAAAAGAAGACGCAGGAGCGGATTCAGTACACGCTCAAGACGGGGAAGACGCTGAGGAATTGAGAATTTGACTTTCGCCCCGCCTTGCGATGATATATATTCTTGATATATACTATTATTGAGTATTCGGGGACGCCTGCCATGCCGAAGACTGACATTGCTAAGCTTTTCCAGAATGGCCGCAGCCAGGCGGTACGGCTGCCGCGGGAGTTTCGCTTTGAGGGTGATCGAGTGCGCATCCGGCGCGTGGCTCAAGGGGTGCTACTTCAACCGCTCATCCTTGATCCGAAGGAATTATTCCGCCGAATCGATGAGTTGAATTCCGAGCCGTTCCCATCCCGCGACAAACAGCCCCCAGCGACGAAGCGGCCCCCTTTTAAATGAGCTACCTGCTGGACACGAGCGCTTGCATCGCGCTGATGAATGGAGCGCCAGCTACCGTTCGCAGCCGGTTTGAGAAGGCCATTCGCGGGGATTTCCAAGTCTATGTCTCCTCGGTCGTCGCCTTTGAGCTTTGGTATGGAATTGCCAAGAGCGCACGCATTGAAACGAACACCCAGCGGCTCGAGATGCTCCTGTCAAGTTCAGCCATCGCGCTTCCGTTCGACAACGAGGATGCCCGCGCGTCAGGCTCGATCCGGGCCGCCTTGCAAGCTGCTGGCACACCCATCGGCGCATATGACTACCTGATCGCCGGTCAGGCCTTGGCACGGCGGCTTACGCTGGTAACGGCCAACGTCTCTGAGTTCTCTCGGGTGAAGGGGCTTTTCTGGCAGGATTGGGCAAAACCTTAGAATGGTGTTGAGCACAAAGTCCCGTGTCCGAAAGGAAGTCATGAAACCAGCAAGGCTACGTCTTCTTTTACTGATTCTTTTCAGCTTGACTCTGGCCCATGCCGAAGACGTGCGGAGCGGCGAGAACGTCTTGCGGGTTATGCATGACCGTTACACGAAGACGTGGTATGAGACTTTGACCTTCACGCAGAAAAGCACAACCTACAATTCCGATGGCACAAGCAAAGTTGAGACTTGGCATGAAGCTTTGGCAGCACCCGGCAAGTTGCGTATCGATATTGGGGCTCCAAGCGATAACAACGGATACCTCATGATCGATGGAACGCTCACGATACTCAAGGGAGGCAAGGAAGCAGGAACGCGTCCCCTCGTGAACATGCTTTTGGTATTGGGATTTGACGTGTATCGGCAGACGCCGGAGGCAACTGTCAAAATCGCAAAGGATGAGGGCTACGATCTGACAAAGTTTCACGAGGAGACATGGAAGGGACAACCGGTCTACGTGGTGGGCGCGGAAAAGGGCGATCTGAAGGCGAAGCAGTTCTGGGTGGACAAGAATCGTTTACTGTTCGTGCGGCTGTTTGAGCCGACCCAGGCTGATGCGAGCAAGTTCCAGGAGATCCGTTTTGAGGATTACCGCGAGATGGCGGGCGGCTGGGTGGCTGCGCGAGTCGAAGTTTACGTGGACGACAAAAAAGTCTTTAGCGAGGAATATTCGGATATCCAGTGCAATGTAAAGCTAGAGCCAGACACATTTGATCCCAAGCAATTTGGCTCGACCCACTGGGAGAAGCCCTGAGACGGCCGAATTGTTGCTACAATCGCCCTCATGCGAAACCCTCTATTAGGCGCTGCCGTGGTCATCGGGATGGGCATTCTCATGCTGGGAACCGCAGTCGCGAATGCCCAAGCCAAAGATGCTCCGATGAAGGAGGAGCCGCCCGATGTGCCAGATGCGATCCAGGCGCCTGCGGGTGAGGAAGTTGTTTTGCTCGCGCACGCGACTGGGTCGCAGATTTATGCCTGCCTAGCCGCGGTGGATGGCAAGTTCAGTTGGACACTCAAGGCGCCGGAGGCGGATCTTCACGATCGGAAAGACAAAGTGATTGGAACGCATTTTGCCGGGCCTTCGTGGAAGCTGAAAGACGGAAGCGAAGTCACGGGCAAAGCCGCAGCCAAAGTGGACGCGCTTGATCCCGGTTCGATTCCGTGGCTGCTGGTGAACGTTGTGAGTCACGCGGGAAACGGTCTGCTCGGCACCGTGACTACGATTCAGCGAGTTCACACGCACGGCGGCCAGCCCCCGGCCGAGGGCTGTGATGCGGCTCATCGGGATGCCGAAACCAAGAGCAGCTACAGTGCGGACTATTACTTCTACGCCCCGGCCAAGTGAAGCCCGCGCAGGATGCCGCGCATCCAATAGAATGGTCGCTGCAACCGAAAACTATCATGCGCGAAGTCATCATTGCCTCATCCGTCCGCACGCCCGTGGGACGCGCCTACAAGGGCACGCTCCGCGCCACTCGTCCTGATGAACTGGCGGCCGTCGCCATCAAAGGCGCGCTGGAGCGCGTGCCGCAACTTGATCCCAAAGAGATCGAAGATGTCATCCTGGGCTGCGCCATGCCCGAGGCCGAGCAAGGGATGAACGTGGCGCGAATTGCCTCGCTGCGCGCCGGGCTGCCGGTGGAGGTTTCCGCGCTTACCATCAATCGCTTCTGCTCGTCAGGCCTGCAGGCGATTGCCATGGCGGCTGAGCGCATCATGAGCGGCGGCGCGGAAGCGATTGTCGCCGGCGGCACCGAATCGATGACGATGATTCCGATGGGCGGCCACAAGGTTTCGCCCAATCCCTGGCTCGTCGATCACTACCCGGACGCTTACCTCAACATGGGCCTCACCGCCGAACGNNAGCGCTTGCCGCGATTCAGGCCGGCAAATTCGACGAGGAAATTGTGGCCGTGCCGGTGAGCTTCGCTACACCGAATGGCGCGAAACCCAAGCGGCAGGAAATTGTTTTCAAAATGGACGAGGGTCCACGCGCCGATACTTCGCTCGAAGCTCTGCTCGCGCTGAAACCCGCATTCCACGTAAAAGGCACAGTGACCGCCGGAAATTCTTCGCAAATGTCCGACGGCGCCGCGGCCGCGGTGGTAATGTCCGGGGAGCGCGCCAAAGCACTCGGCATCAAGCCGCTGGCGCGTTATGTTTCATTCGCCACCGCGGGATACAAGCCCGAAGAAATGGGACTGGGGCCGGTGTTCGCAATTCCTAAAACTTTGAAGATGGCCGGGCTGAAACTCTCCGACATCGACGTGATCGAGTTGAATGAAGCCTTCGCCGCGCAATCGCTGGCTGTGATTAAAGAAGCGGGGCTCGACCCAGGGAAGGTAAATCCGAATGGCGGAGCGATCGCGTTAGGACATCCGCTGGGCTGCACCGGAGCCAAGCTGACGGCCACGATCATCCGTGAACTCAAGCGCCGCAACGGACGTTATGGGATGGTGACCATGTGCGTCGGTGGCGGCATGGGCGCTGCGGGGATATTTGAAAACCTTGCGTAACGATTCTTGACTGAATGGTGGGTAGTGGGTCAGTCTGCTTACGTTCCAGCCTCTATCATTTCACGTCCGGCCGAATTAGAATAGTTCGTACCTCCCCAGCATCCTCCGCACATTCTGCGGTTCTCATTTTAGAGGAGTAAGACGTGGCCACTACTACTGCAATTCCGACGACCAGAATCTCCGGCGGCAGCTTTCTGCTTGAAGAGCGCCGCCCTGACGAAGTTTTCACTCCCGAGGACTTTACCGAGCAACAGCAACTGATTGGGCAGACGGCGGAAGAATTCACGGTCAACGAAATCCTGCCGAACGTTGAGAAGATGGAGCACAAAGATTTCTCCATCTCACGTGCTCTGGTGAAAAAGGCCGGCGACCTGGGCCTGAGCGGGGTTGAGATCCCCGAGGCTTACGGCGGCCTCGAAATGGACAAGGTCACGGCAGCCGTCATTGCCGACCACATCGCGCAGTATGCCGGCTTCGCTACCACGTGGGGCGCGCACAGCGGCATCGGCCTGTTGCCGCTGGTTTACTTCGGCACCGAAGAGCAGAAGAAGAAATATCTGCCGCGCCTGGCTGCCGGCGAAATTGTTGGCGCGTACGCTTTGTCGGAGGCGTCTTCGGGCTCTGATGCCCTCAACTGCCGCGCCCGTGCGCAGCTCTCGTCCGACGGCCGGCACTACATCCTGAACGGCGAAAAGATGTGGATTACCAACGCCGGCTTCGCCGANNAAGTTGGGCATTCGCGGCTCCTCCACCTGTCCCATTATTTTGAACGACTGCAAGGTACCAGCGGAAAACCTGCTGGGAGATATCGGTAAAGGCCACATCATCGCCTTCAACATTCTGAACATCGGCCGCTTCAAGCTGGGTGCGATGTGCGTGGGCGGAGGCCGCGTCTCCCTGGAACATGCCATCGCCTACGCCAAGCAGCGCAAGGCTTTTAACAAAGTGATCGCCGACTTTGGTCTGGTGCGGGAAAAGATCGCCAACATGGCCACGCTGCTCTACGTGGGCGAATCGCTTGTCTATCGCACGGTAGGCATGATGGATGGCGCGCTCAGCGAAGTCGACAAATCCGGTGCGGATGCGATGAAGGAAACTCGCAAGGCCATTGAGGAATACGCGGTGGAGTGCTCCATCATCAAAGTCTGGGCTTCAGAGATGGTCGACTACGTTGTCGATGAGACTATGCAAATTTTTGGCGGCTACGGCTTTGTCGAAGAGTATCCCGCCGAGCGCGCCTACCGTGACGCCCGTATCAACCGGATCTTCGAAGGCACCAACGAAATCAACCGCCTCATCATCACGGGATTTTTGCTGAAGCGCGCTATGAGCGGGCAGCTGCCGCTCATGCCCGCCATCAAGAAGCTGATGGAGGAGGTGCTTTCCGGACCTTCGATGAGCGAAGAACTTGAAGGCCCGCTGGCCGAAGAGCGCAAACTAGTGGGCCAAGCCAAGAAACTCGGCCTATTCGCCGCCGGGGCAGCAACGCAGAAATATATGCAGGCGATCCAGGATCAGCAGGAGATCATGGGCGCCATCGCCGACATGACCATCGAAACTTATGCCATGGAATCTGCCGTGCTGCGCGCGCAGAAGATCGCGGAGGCGAAGGGCGAAGCGGCTGCCGCTCTTCCGATTGCCATGACCCGCGTCTATCTCACGCAGGCGATGGAGAAGGTCGAGTCCGCCGCCAGGAAAGTGATCGCGGCCGTCGCCGAGGGCGACATGCTTCGCACTCAGGTCGCCATTCTGCGCCGGCTGGCGAAGTACGAGCCGTTCAACACCATTGAACTGCGTCAGCAGATCGCGCAGAAGGTGATTGAGCGCGGGAAGTACACGCTGGCGTAGGGCTTAACCACAGACGGCGCAGGGAACGCGGGAGACCTCAGAATGCTATCTGTTGTCTGTGCCCTCTAGCGGTCAGTTGCTCTTCTTCAGTTCTTCCATTACGCTCTGGATCAATTCCTTGGCGTCGGTCAGGCTCTTCATAATGATCTGGATGTCCATCACCGGCTTGCCCGGCCAGCG
>PLKR01000429.1:0-182 GCA_003140655.1 Acidobacteriaceae bacterium
AACCTCGGCGGCATCGGGGGCACGGCTTTTACGCCGATTGTGAACCATCCCGAGGTTGCCATTCTCGGACTTTCGCGTTCGCGCATGGAGCCGGAGTGGATTGGCGGAAAGTTCGAGCCGCGGCTGATCCTGCCGCTTTCGCTCTCCTACGATCATCGCCTGATCGATGGTGCGGACGCCGC
>PLKR01000429.1:202-3908 GCA_003140655.1 Acidobacteriaceae bacterium
AACGAAGTTACGTATCGCCGTGGTCGGCGGCGGACCGGGCGGCTACGCTGCCGCCTTCCTCGCCGCCGACCTCGGCATGCAAGTTACGCTGATCGATCCCGAGGCGAATCCCGGCGGCGTGTGCCTGTATCGTGGCTGCATTCCTTCGAAGGCGCTGCTGCACGTCGCCAAGTTGATTGAAGAATCACAACAGGCCAAGAATTGGGGAATCGACTTTCCTCCTGCAAAGATTGACTTGGGCCGCTTGCGCACCTGGAAAGAAAGCGTGGTCAAGAAGCTTACGGGCGGATTGGGACAACTCTCCAAGCAGCGTCACGTGGAATACATTCAGGGCCGGGCCGCGTTTGAGAATTCCACCACGTTGCGGATCAGCAAAGCAGATGCCGCCGAAGCGGTTCTCAGTTTCGACCGGATTATTCTGGCGACGGGATCGCGGCCTGCCATCATTCCGGCGCTCAAGCTGGATTCGTCGCGTCTGATGGATTCGACCGGAGCGCTCAATCTTGAAGATATCCCCGGCAGTCTGCTGGTGGTTGGTGGCGGATACATCGGACTGGAGCTCGGTTCAGTGTATGCGGCACTGGGAACGCGAGTTACCGTGGTGGAGATGCTGCCGGGGCTGCTTCCGGGCGCGGATCGGGATCTGGTTCTTCCGCTGCACAAACGTCTGGAGAAAATGTTCGAGGCGATTCTACTGAACACTACCGTCGCCTCACTCAAAGAAGATGGCGCGGGAATTCGTGCGGCCTTCGAAGGCGCGGCGGTGCAAGAGAAAGACCGGGAAAGGATTTTTGATCGCGTGCTGGTTTCCGTGGGACGCAAGCCGAACTCGGAGATTCCCGGCCTCGAGAAAACCCAAGCGAACGTGAACCCCCGCGGGTTCATCGAAGTGAACAAGCAACTGCAGACCGCCGATGCTTCCATCTACGCCATTGGCGACGTGGTCGGCGAGCCCATGCTGGCGCACAAGGCTTCGCATGAAGGACGTGTTGCAGTCGAGGCTATTGCCGGGCACAAAGTCGCCTTCGAACCTAGTGCGATCCCGGCCGTGGTGTTCACCGATCCGGAAGTTGCTTGGTGTGGTCTGACCGAAACTCAGGCAGAAAAAGAAAACCGCGAAATCAAGATTGCGAAATTTCCCTGGGGCGCATCTGGACGCGCCGTCACGCTGGACCGTCNNCCGGCGAACTGATTGCCGAGGGTGTGCTGGCGATCGAAATGGCTGCGCTGGCGAGCGATGTGGCAATGAGCATCCATCCGCATCCCACGCTTTCTGAAACGGTAATGGAGTCCGCGGAAGTTTTCTTTGGTACGAGCACGCACGTATTCCGCCCCAAGCGCGGGTAATATGGGAAAGAAACCCATGTCCATTTTTTCCAAAGCAATTGTTTTTCTTACGCTTGGTCTTGCGGCTTGTCTGCCGCTAGCGGCACAGAGCCCGCTAACGCAGATCCTGCAACCCGCGGCACCCGCGAGCACTTCCTCAAAAGCCTCCGACCAACTGGGCCGCGATACGCCCTATGGGACCGTTTATGGATTTCTGCAGGCGGCGCAATCGGGAGAATACAGCATCGCGGCGCAATATCTGCAGATGAGCCCCGCACGCCGCCAGGCTGAAGGCGACGCGCTGGCGATGAAGCTGAACATAACGATGAACCGTGCATTTGCCGGCAGCCTGCGGCCGAGCCGGCAGCCTGAAGGCGCACCGCAGGAAGACGTTCCGGCCGGCCGGCAGAAGCTGGGAACCATGTCTGCCGGCGACGTGGACGCCGAACTCGAGCTGGTCCGAGTCACCGATCCCAGCGTGGGGAAAATCTGGCTGATTTCTGCCGACACTCTGTCTAAAGTGCCGGAACTCTACGACCAGGTCGAGGCGCGGCAGGTAGAGTCACGATTGCCCCGGTGGATGGTGAAGCATCAGTTGGCAGGGATGCCGCTGTGGCAATGGTTTGCTTTGCTGCTGCTGATTCCCGTGGCGGCGGCGGCGGCCTGGCTGCTGCTGGTGCTGCTGCAAATTCCTTTGCGCTGGTGGGCGAGGAAACATGGGGATGCTGCACAGGTGCATTGGCGGTCGGTTTCCGCTCCAGCGTGGCTGCTTGCCGGCACGCTGGTACACCGGATTCTTTCCAGCTACCTCGGTGTACCGCTCCTACCATGGCACTACTACAAGCAGGTCACGGCGGTTGCGGTTATTGTCGGGGCGCTTTGGATTTTGTGGCGGGTGATTCGCTGGTTCTTGCAGCGCATGCAAAGCCGGGCTTTCGCGCTCGGCCACTCCGGCACCGGCTCGCTGATGTTGTTGGGCGAGCGCATGATCAAAGCGGTGGTATTTTTGATCGCCGTGTTTCTTATCTTCAGCGTGCTGGGCTTCAATATGAGCACAGCGCTGGCAGGCGTCGGCATCTTGACTCTGGCCGTTGGGTTTGGCGCGCAGAAGAGCATCGAGAATTTATTTGGCGGCGTCTTCGTCCTCGGCGATGAAGTCATTCGCGTGGGGGATGTTTGCAAGTTCGGCGATCGCACGGGGACGGTGGAGGATATCGGGCTGCGTTCAACTCGCGTCCGCACCGAGGAGAGAACGCTGCTGGCGATCCCCAACGGGACGGTCGCGACTATTAACATCGAGAACCTGAGCCGGCGGGACAAGATCCTTTTCAAGACTGTGCTGGGGCTGCACGTAGACACTTCGGCTGAGCATCTTCGCAACGTGCTGTCGGAAATCCGCGGCGTTTTATCCGGCCACGAGAAGATTGAGAAAAATACGATGCGCGTGCGGCTTACGGAGCTGGCGGCGACTGCTATTAACGTGGAGCTTGTGTGCTACGTGTTGACGCGAGATTTCGATGAATTCGCCGCCGTCCGCGAAGATTTGCTGCTGCGCATCATGAGTTTTGTGGAGGACTCGGGGACCAGGCTCGCGTCTCCATCGCAGACACTCTATCTGAGCGGCGACCCGGGACCTGGAAAGGATAAGATCAAAGCCGCGGTGAAGAATGTTACTTCCCTCCAGAGCTCGACTGATCGCGCGCAGTCAGAACCGGCAGTGCGCAACCAGAAGTCCGTCACAGGAGAGAATGCAGGGAAGGACGATTAGGACTTTGCGTGCCATTGTTCCGTCAGCCAGAGCAGAAACCGATGCGTCGGAAAGTACACTACCGCGGGAACGATAATCAGATACCCCAGGAGATATAAGAGTCCGGGGATTGCTTGCTGTGCGTGAAAGAAAGGGCCTCGGGCCCAATTCACATCGTATTCCGGACGCCAGAAGTAATTGATGGGAACGACGATCCACGCGGTCAATGTCTGATACTTCCAACCTCGGCGGTCGTAGCCCAAACGCCAAATCGCCCACAGCAGTAATAGCGGGGTCACCACGTGAAACAGGCTGAGCAGCCGAATCGCCAGCGGAACATGCGTGTCGAACATGAATTCCGTTCCGCCGATCAGGTGCCGGCCGCTGGCAAGAGCACCCACCAGATCGATGGTGAACAGACTCTGGAACAACAGTAGCCCGGTGGCCTGCCAGGAAAACAGGAGCGGGCTCTCGAGCCAGAGGCCGGCGGCAATAAAGAGATTGCCGAGATCGCAAAAGAAAAGAAAATTCTGCAATCCGTACTGTCGCCAGTACAGAGGTATCCAGGCGATCACGCATGCTGTCCAAACAACTTTGAGCCAGAGCGGGACGCGCATGAGACGGTATTGTATC
>PLKR01000344.1 GCA_003140655.1 Acidobacteriaceae bacterium
AGGAGGACGCCGCTGACTACCACCACCAACACAGCCGCAATCGCAAACCAGCCTGATTTGCGTTTTCCACTTCTTTCAAAGACCATAGAGATTCTCCTCTGTTGATATCGGACCTGGGGGAAGATAGGGAGAGTGTTTGCACCTCTCCCCTGTCCGGCTCGTACTCTACGCCATTACTATGAACAATAGTAGCGAAAAGGATTTTCGAGGTTCCCCAAACTGTTTTCCCACCCTGGCAAACCGCCAACCGCGTGCGCTCCCCATCGCCTAGGCCAGCACTCCAGGCATCTAGTACTCAGCCGTCGGCGGCTGCCCCCACCTTCGCAAGGGTGTCCGCGTCGGGGCCAGGTAACCAAGATTGCCATCGACAAGCGGGCGCGAGAGAGCGAAAACAGAGGGCATGAGGAAAACCGGGCTCGTGTTTTGCCTGCTTCTGGCCGGTTGCGCGGCGAAGAAGCAGCCAGTTGCGGCGACCCCGCCTCCCATACGGAGCCAGACGCCGCCACCCACTGCCGAACTCATCGAACACTGTGTAGTAGTCAAGCAGGAAAATGCCAACACGGTGACCTGCAGGTGTCTGCCCGCGAAAACCGTGATCGATTCAAAAACGGGGCACACCACGCTGGTTTGCAAGACAACGAAAGAAGAGCAATGAGACCAGGAGGAGAAACCGTTCATCCTAGGGCCACGCTTGGCTATGTGCACTCTCGGTCGCCTATCCCGCAGTGAACAGGAATGAAGTTTTCCAATGTGTCAACTGACCTGGGCGATCAACTCAAAGGTTCGAAGTGTGGGGATTTAACACCCAGTGCTGCTAGCGCCTCGTCCATGAGGTGGACGACCTGCAATAGGGGCCGTGAAGATTCGCCAGCGATCTGGAACATCCGAGCCAGACCAAATCCGAGCGTGCCCTCTACGGCGATAATGCGAGGTCGTTCGGCGGCATCCGGCATGGCTGGTTCCTCCTTGGCCAACTGGCGGATAAAGTCCGTGGATAGAGCGAACTCAGTGACGGATGACAAGTCGAAGATGCCTGCGCGGGCATCGGTCGAAGTCGAATACTTCCGAATCGCCCCGTAACACTCCGCAAGCAATTCATCCGAGAGCCGCCCTTCGACTCGGAGCAGCAGTATTCGGTTCGTCGGGTCGAACTCAAATCGGAAGCCCATTCAGACGGGATACTCCTTCGGCGCTCGCAGACAGGAGTCATTGTAATCCGCCTCGCCCTTGCACTCCACACCCAGCGGAGTATTGCCGACCGGCGCGATGCCGTCGTTGGGGGTTCCATCCAGCCAATCCCCTACAGTCTGGATAAGGCTCGCCATCTCGTGTCTGGCCGATCAAGGTTTTCTATTGAGCAAGACGCCGACACAATAAAGTCGAGGATATCAGCCACGCCACTGCGAGTTCAACGACCGTATAGTACGGATCTCGCGGAACGGGCCCGTAATAGAATGCTGTGTTCGCCACGGCATGAGCTTCAATCGCGCGGAAGCCCCGAATCCAGGTGAAGCCGTTCTGATTCTTGCGCTCGAAGAAAGAACCAGCGGCGATTGCCAATCTAACTCCTCCTCCGAACCTTCAATAAATCCGTCCAGCGTGAGGTTGATCTGAACGATTATGTTTCTCAGCTGCATCGAGAATTCAGTGCGCTTTGTCTGATTCATCTTGCATCCGAGTCACTGGCGAGATCCAATTTACTTCCCAGGTCTTGCCTCCATCATCCGAGTAAGACTGTTCAAAGTGCGCCGAATTCGCGGTGATGTCCGACCAAACATATCGAACAAGGATAACTCTGTCATTCAATGTATCCTGGCAGAAAAACTCGCCGCGCCCATTCTTGAATTCGCCGACTGTAGGTGGAAGGCTCAAGACGCCAGTTTTGCTGTTGGCCCAGTAGAGGCTCCACTGGTGAGTTTGGGGATTGTATAGACGCAACGTCAGGCCTTCGATGTGACCCGTTGGACCATCGGCCTCGAACTCATTTAGATTGGCGCGCCCATTCCAAACCTTTCGGGTGACAATAGTACCGTCAAATTCGACCCAGGTGGCGGAGCGAGTAAGTGGATGCAGGAGGCGCGATAAGTGACTTTTCCAAGTACCGAAATAGAAATCAAAATCGTGTTGTCCGTCCCGGACAGCTCGTTGAGACCCGGTTTTCAATGGCTCTGAATTCTGCGGAGCGGGCGCTTTGTCGGCTTCATCGTTTACCCGTGTCTGGTCCGTAATCCAATTAACTTCCCAAGTCTTGCCTCCATCATCCGAGAATGACTGTTCAAAGTGAGGCGTATTCGTGGTGGTATCCGACCAGATAAATCGAATAAAGATGGCTTTTCCATCCAATGTGTCCTGGCCGAAAAACTCACCGCGCCCATTCTTGAATTCGCCGATCTGAGCTGGGAAGATGGGACCACCCTTGCTGTTGGCCCAATAGAGGCTCCACTGGTGGGATTGGGGATTGTATAGACGGAGGGTCAGACCTTCGATGTGGCCGGCGGCAGGGCTATCGGTTTCGAACTCCTCCAACTGAGAGCGGCCATCCCAAACCTTTCGGGTGACGGAGGTACCGTCAAATTCGACCCAGGTAGTGGATCCCGTTAGGGGACGCAGGAGCTTCTTGAGGTGAATTTTCCAACTGCCCAGCTCGAAGTCAAAATCGTGTTGCCCATCCCGTTCCGTGGGAGTGTGTTGAACGCTAGTTTTCGATGCGTCTGAATTCTGCTGCGCGAGTCCCTGAATAGGCTGGAAGACGACAACCAGGCTGCACGCCATGAGATAAGACCGAATGTGTTTGATGTTCATCTCTGCCTTCTCTGATTCGTCCGTCTATCTTGCTTGAGTAGACTGCTTCGCCACGCTATTCCCGCCGCCTAGCCGCAAATAGACGTTTGCGGACCTTTGTCGCTGATAATATTCTGCGGAACACCTCGATGGACGGCGCCGAATTCGCGTATTTTGTTCTGATGATCGTACTTGGTACGACTCCCGTTTCCACCCACTGCTCGAGGGCACTGGAGACATTGGTGCGGCGGGTCGATAGGTAGCTTGCTGGGGTTTCCGCCAAGGTGGAGGGGTGCGGGCTATTCCCCTGGAGTTGCTTCCCGAAATGCCGGTTCAATCATTATTGCTGTCAATCCAAACATGGCAATGCATCCTGCGAGTGGTATCAGCAAACCGGCGCGCAGGCTGCCCGTTCTTGTCGACGTTAGTCCCACGAACCAGGGCAGCGTGGCGCCGCCCATGCCCGCCAATGCGAACATGATTGCTCCGATTCGTCTCGACCTTTCGCCAAATGCCTTCACCAGCCACGCAACGAGGATGGGATAAATCGCAGCCAGTCCCAACCCTGCGGCGGTTACGCATACTGCCACGCTCGCAAACGTCTCTGCCCGCAGTAGAAAGCAGATGCCAGCGGCGGCCAGCATCAGTCCACCTGCTAACAGTGTGCGTTCGCCCCGTCGAGGTGGGACGATCGGCACCAGAGCGCGCCCGGCCAGCAATCCTCCCCAGAAAAACATGGGCGCCAGAGCCCACAGGTCGCCGGAATCAGAGTTTATTCGTTTCGTCAGCGAGGCAACCCAACCCGCAACCGAGTTCTCGGACCCGACATATAAGAAAAAGAGCGCAGCCAAGCTCACCGTACTTCTTACACTAATGTCCTTTCTGAGTGCCGGCTCTTGCTCCTCTTTTTCTTTCCGCGGTATTCCGGGCTCTAGATCCATCCCTGCCAAAACCAAAGCCGCGAGCGCCGAGCATGCCGCGATCGCATAGAGAAGCCATGAAGTCACGCGGTGCCGTTGAGCCAGCATCACAAATGGGGAGGATGCAATCGCGCCGATTCCCCACATCAGGTTCAGAATACTGAGCGCGGCCACTCGTCGGGCTTTCGCAATTTCGGCTACCCACAAATTCGCGGAAGAAAGAGTCTGCCCTAATCCGCAACCGAACACCGCGGCCGCTGCCAGAGTCGCAAAATAGCTGCCGAGGTTTAGCCCGGCCACTCCCGCCGCGATCAAACCGAAGCCGCACACAAATGTGTACCGGTACCCTCGTTTGATCAACGGACCGATCGAAGCGACGCCCACCATCGATCCGCAAAACTGCGCGGTAAAAAATAGTCCCGCCCGCTGATCGCTCAAAGACCAACGGCCAATGAGTATGGGCAAGAGGGGACCAATGAGCGTGGTTACTATACCTGTGACAACAAACCCGCTGTGCAGCACCATGAATGCAGTCGAAGAGATCGGCGGCGAAAGCGACCGGGTTGGAATTGAGCTCATGCTGGAGGCAATCAACGTATCGCTCTCGGGGGTAGGAACGGGCGACACTGGGTTTAAACGCCAAGCTGCAAAACGGTTTCCGTGAATACCACAACGTGCCTCAGCCCTGGATCGCATACCCCATGCCTGCCAGGACGCCTCGCATATAAGCAAAACTGCCGATAACGCCCGGNNCACCGGCATGATGCCTTCTCCCACCGCGACCTGACTCTCCTTGCTCTCGAAGTTCGTGAGGTCCTTCATGTGCAAGTTGAATAGCCTTGGACCTGCTTCGTGGATCGCCCGAACCACATCCGTGCCGGCGCGAACTGCGTGCCCGACATCGATGCAACAGCCGATACGCGGATCCAGATCCTTCACCGCCTTCAATACATCCAGCGGCGAAGGCCACAACTTATCCTCAGGCCCGTGATTATGAATCGCGATGCGGATGTCGTACTCCTTTACGAACTTCTCAAGTCGCGGCAGAGTTTCCCGTGCGGGGTCGCCGGCGACAATAACCGCAATACCGGCTCGCTTGCAGTATTCGAACTTGCTGCGGATATCCGCATCTTCATCTTTCGCGAAATAAATGGCTCCGGCAGCGTGAAGCNNTTGGGAGATGATCTTTGACATCCTTCGCATTCAAAGCGAACACGTTGAGCTGTTTCATGAAACCGATCATCTGCCCGCGGCTGAAGTTACGAAATGTGTAGCTGGCCAACCCTAAACGAATCTGCGAGGCTTCGTCAGTCNNAGCGAACGAAATCGCGGCGGGAGAAGGTGTTCTTCTTAGACACGGGGTTCCCAGCCCTTCTCATACTCGCGCCCCCACATCTTCATCGCTTCCAAATCGCGCTGGATCCTTCCGTCTTTCGTGTCGAGATGCAGTTCGCGGTTTACCGCCCACGCCACATTGGAAAGCTGCAGCATCGTAACGGAGATGTTGCCGACGGAGACAGGAGCGTTGAGCTTCTCGCCCTTGCGAATTCCTGCGATGAAGTTCGCGAAGTGCGCATCTGTCATGGAATCGCGGCCGATTAAATCAGCGGATGAAGTTGTATTTCCGGCTTTGAACTCGCTCGTCTTATTTCCTTTGAGGTCGTAGATCTCATAGCCACCGCGATCCACCAGCACCGTGCCGGTGGTCCCCATGATGGTCGAACCGCGATCGCGCCCATAGTACTTCATTCCCTGGCAGCTCTTACCTTCCCACGAAATCATCTTGTCTTCATACTCGAAGCTGGTCAGCAGCGTGTCATAAAACTGCCAATCGTCTTTGAAATGATATCTGCCGCCTGACGACGTAACGCGCTGCGGATAGTCGACGCCCAGCGCCCAGCGGCAGACATCGACCTCGTGCGTGCCATTATTGAGGGTTTCACCGGTGCCATAAAGTTTGAACCAGTGCCAGTTGTAAGGATGCACATTGTCCTTATACGGACGGTGCGGAGCCGGGCCCTGCCACAGGTCCCAATCAAGCTGCGGCGGTACGGGCACTTCTTTGCCTGTGCCAATCGACTTCCTCACATTGACGTACCAGGCTTTCCCGAAATACGGCCTGCCGATAATTCCGCCGTGAATCTTTTCGACGATCTCGATGGTGTGCGGTGAAGAGCGCTGCTGTGTACCCATCTGCACGAGCTTGCGATATTTCTGCTGCGCCTGCACCAGCATCTCGCCCTCAGCAGGATTGTGGCTGCATGGCTTCTCCACATAGACGTGCTTGCCCGCCTGCAATCCAAGGATAGCCATCGGTGCGTGCCAGTGTTCGGGGGTAGCAATCGTGATGGCGTCCACATCTTTCTGCTCGAGAATTCGGCGAAAGTCTTTCTCCGCCACCGCAGCCTCGCCCATTTCCTGCTGCACATGGTCGGCGAACTTTCTGAGAATATTGCTGTCCACATCGCAGACATGCGAGATGCGGGCTGCGCTCTGGTTCGCCTTGAGCGACGAGAGATGAGCATAGGCCCGCCCGTTTAGACCGATAACGGCAAAGTTGAGGCGATCATTAGAGCCAAGGATCCGGCCATAGCTCTTTGCTGTACTTCCNNNGAAATTCCAGCCTTCGTCAGCGTCTTCTTGAGTCCATCCATACTAATGCGTGTGGACGCTTCGGGCGTGCCTGCCCCGCGCCAGTGCGTCTCGAGACTTAACCCATTGTGAAAGCCATCACGCTGCAAAGCCTGAAGTTGTCCAACCCAATCCACGGTACCGCCTCCTACCGGAGCCCAATCATATTTGTGATCGGCTTTGCTTACCACGTCCTTGCAATGGCAGTGCCCGATGCGGTCCTTGGGCAGCAATTCATAGCCGGTTGGATAGGGCGTGCTTCCGATGGCTGCGGCATTGCCGGGATCCCAGTTCAGCATGAAGTTCTTGTTTGGAATCGCCCTCAGCACGGCGGCCGCTTCTTCACCAGTTGCCGTGTTGCAGGACATCTCGTTCTCAAGCAAGAGGACAAGGTTACCTTTAGCGCAGCGTTCCGCGGCGTGCTGCAGTTTCGCATTGATTGCCGCCCGGTAGGGCTTTGGGTCATCCAGCCGCCAATAGTCGAAACAGCGAATCCTGTCCGTGTTGAAATACTTGCAAAGCGAGATACAGCGATCGAGCAGTTTCTCCTGCGCGCTGGCATCAAGGTCCGCGTGAAACTGGTCGCGCTTTTCACTTTGAGGCGAACGCGGAACCCCCGGCCAATCTGTCTTAAACAGCGGGCTTGCGATATCCGTCACTCGCAGTTTGTGCTCGTCGAGTATCTTCCGCACATCCTCAATTTCTTTCGCGTCAAGCTCGGTCACGTTCTTGTTCCACATCGAGCGCAGCTCGATCCAGCGCAATCCGAAATCACCAGCCACAATCTGGCATGCCTTCTCGAAGTCCTGCGTGATTTCGTCATTGATCACCGCAAGCCTGAACGGACATGTGCCTGTTCCAGCTTCAGACGCCAGCGGTGTCACTAGTGAAGATGCCGCGGCTTTCTTGATCAGAGGCGGCATCGCTGCCTCGAGTCCTATCAGTCCTAAGCTCGCGAGAACTGTGCGTCGTGTGTGCCCCATGCAATCTACCTCCTGCTATCCAGAAGATTGTGTCCGCGACGTTACATCATTAGGACCTCAGGCCTTTCGTGCGCCGGTCTATTGGTTAACGCCGCTGGCCAGAAATCCACCATCCACGACCAGGGTCTGCCCGGTAACGAATGAAGCAGCATCGGAACAGAGGTAGATCGCTGCTCCGACAAGCTCTTCAGTCCCGCCGAAGCGGCCCATCGGTGTTCGCATTAGCAACTCCTGGCCGCGCGGTGTGTTGTCGAGCAGGTCCGCATTCAGGGCGGTGCGGAAGACTCCGGGCGCGATGGCGTTCACCGTAACGCCCTTTTTTGACCACTCCACGGCGAGCGAGCGCGTGAGCGAGACAACGCCCGCCTTACTGGCCGCGTAGGCGGCCACTTCGTTGAGCGCAACGAAGCTGTTGAGAGAGGCAATGTTGACAATTCGGCCGTAGCCACGCTCCAGCATGTGCTTGCCGAATATCTGGCAAACGCGCAGTGTCCCGGTCAGGTTCGTGTCCAAGACCTCGGTCCATTCCTCTTCCTGCATGGTGAGCGTGGGCGTACGCTTAATTATTCCAGCGCAGTTGATAAGGATGTCGACTTTAGTGAAATGCTGGAGCGAGGCTACCAGTAGTTTTTCGAGCGACGCGCGGCTGCACACATCCGAACAGAGGCGCAGGGTCCGGCGTCCACGCCGTTCGATCTCGGCCGCCGTTTCATCGACATGTTCCTGGCGGCGCGCGGAGGCGATGACATCGGCTCCAGCATCTGCGAGGCCGAGGCTTAGGGCACGCCCGATTCCGGATGTGCCTCCAATCACGACCGCAGTTTTGCCTTCAAGGCTAAGGATATGGGTCGCCATTATTTCTCGGCTCCGGTGGTCAGCAGGTCTGCTTCGCGTAGCCGGGCAAGAATCTCTGCGACGGCTTCCTCCGGACTTCCGGCAACGCTGACAGACCAGGCGTCGGAGGGTACCTCCAGCGTAGCCAGTTGGCTATCGAGCAGGTCGGGGTTCATGTATGGGTGATGTCGTGCCTTCATGCGCTCTTTGATCAGAGCGCGGGGTGCATATAGATAGACAAAGCGCATTTCGTCCTTCGCAAAACCGCCGGCAAGCAACTCGCGGTACTGCCGCTTCAGCGCCGAGCAGGCCAAAATGGCGCTCTCGCCCTTTTGGCGATATTGCAGCATGCGCTCATGCAGAACATTGAGCCACGGTTCGCGGTCGGTGCCGGTCAGCGGGATCCCGGCGGCCATTTTTCGACGATTTTCCTCCGAGTGATAGTCGTCGGCGTCTTCGAACTTCCATTGGGTACGAGCGGCCAGCAATGCGCCGATGGTCGTCTTGCCGACAGAGCTTACGCCCATCAAGACCACGATCATGGGTTGCGCTCCAGCAATTTACCGCGGTACGCCCACAGTCCAAGCCCGGGATTTGGAATAAAAAAGACGTCTTCCCCGTTGATACGGTTGTAGCCGTGGCGCANNCCCACCCCTTCAACCTCTTCTGTGCTGAGATGCCCGGGGCACCACCTGATTGTGAAGCGACCTTCAGAGGAGCCGTGGATGAGGTGAGCAGCCGCGCTCAGGTCACTGGCTAGATCCGCATTGGCATTCACCGCCTCGAGCGTCGCGGGAGTTCCGCGATATCCGTACTTGCGGATAAGAGCATCGATGGCTGGGTCTTCGCCGAATTCCTTTACGCCCGGCGCAAGGATGATCAATTCTGCACCGTCTGCCAATGCCATGCGTGTACGGTAGATTGCCTTGTTGCCCAGCCA
>PLKR01000426.1:0-123 GCA_003140655.1 Acidobacteriaceae bacterium
CCCCGGGTCTGGTGCAGATGGTTTCCGTCCTCGCGCTCAACAAGCTTGAACTCAAGGACATGATCAACGCCGAGATGGTCGAGAACCCGGTTCTCGAAGAGCTCGAAGAATCTGTCCCGTTGA
>PLKR01000426.1:184-3887 GCA_003140655.1 Acidobacteriaceae bacterium
AGATGGAAGAGATCGAACGGCCGTCGTTTGAGAATTTCCTCTCCCGGCCCACCACGCTAACCGACCACCTGGCCTGGCAACTCGGTGCGCTGAGCCTGCGGCGGGAGGTGCGCGAAGCTGCCGAACAGATCATCGGCAACCTGAACGAAGACGGTTACCTGATCGCGAGCGACGAAGAGATGTTGGGCGTGGCGCCCCCGGCGCCGCCCGAAGCCGACGCTGCGGCTGCAAGAAACATTGTCAGTGAGGCGGCTGCGTTGGGATTAGTGGAGGACGAACCGCTCTCCGGCGAGGCTACTTCCCAGGATTCAGACGTTGGCGTTCCCGCCGGCGATTTGCACGAACTGATCGGCACGGCGTCCAGTGCGTCCGAAGTCTCCGGCAACAATTCCGGGGCCCACGGTCCTGCTTTTGCTGAGAACGCTTTCGGTGAAGTGGAGAGCCTGCCCGCCACGAGTTCGCCAGCTGAAGCCTCTCTTGGCTCACGGACCGGAGATTCCGCCGCAGCCGTTGCTCCCGCGCCTGCATCCGCACCTCCGCGTCCGGTTTACATATCCACCTTTTCGGCTGCCGATCTTGAGGAAGCTCTCGAAGTGATTCGTCAGCTCGACCCTCCGGGTGTGGGTTGCCGCGACCTGCGCGAATGCCTGCTCCGCCAATTGCGCTATCACCAACACCAGCTTACGCAAAACAAGAACGGCGAGAAAAACGGCAACGGCACCGCGCAAGTCCTGCAGGATGCCATGGCTGTCGTCGATCAGCATTTGCGTGCGGTGCAGAGCAAACAGCACAAGGAGATTGCCAAGGCGATCGGGCGTCCCGTCGATGCGGTGCAGCAGGCAATCGATTACATCCGCACTCTTGATCCCCGCCCCGGCCTTCAATACAACAAAGTCCAGGCGCGCCTGATCGAACCTGATGTCGCTTTCATCAAGCACGGCGACGAGTGGCTCGTCCTGATGAACGACGATGACCTGCCCCAACTCCGCCTCAATCCCGCTTACAAGAAGCTCGTAACCCGCGAGACCAACGACAAGACCACCCGCGACTACGTCAAGGAGCGCTACAAGAGCGCCATCCAGCTCATCAAGAACATCGAACAGCGCAAGCAGACCATCACCAAAGTCTGCTACTGCATCGTCGCCCGCCAGTACGACTTCCTGGAAAGAGGCATCGATTACCTGAAGCCCATGATGATCAAGGAGGTCGCCGAAGAAATCGGCGTGCATCCTTCCACCGTGAGCCGTGCCGTGGCCAGCAAGTACGCCCATACACCGCAGGGCGTATTCGAGTTGCGGTATTTCTTCAGTGAGAGCGTGCAGGGGCCCGAGGGCGGCAACACGTCGTTGCTGATCCTCAAACGCCGCGTCAAGAAGTTGATAGAAGAGGAAGATCCCAGCCGTCCGCTGACCGACGAGCAACTTACCCGTATCCTGCAATCGCAGGGTATTCAAGTCACTCGCCGCACCGTTGCCAAGTACCGGGAGGACATGCGCATCCCCAGCACCCATCAGCGCAGAGTAAAAGAATGACAATAAGTCAGAAGTTAGAAGTGAGAACGCAGAAGTAAGAAAAGCTATGAAGGTTGCCACCGTCAGAAATGCCGGAACTAAGAGACTTTACTTCTGCATTCTGACTTCTAACTTCTGACCTCAGGAGGGCCGCTCGTGAACGTGGAATACACCGGCAGGCACTACGAAGTAACTCCCGCCATCCGCAAAGAAGTGGAAACCGGCCTCACCAAACTCCGCAAGATCCTGGGCGACCGATTTGAAACCAAAGTGATCCTCGCCGTCGAAAAGCACCGCCACAAAGCCGAAATCACCATCAGCCCGCGCAACGGCCCGCTCGTCGGCCTGGCTCAAGCGAAGGACATGACCATCGCCGTCCACCAGGCGCTCGACCACCTCGAAAAGCAGGCGGTGAAATACAAAACTCGCGGCCAGGCGAGGAAGCGCTCGGCGCGCAAGAGCGAGGAAGTGAAGAAGTGGAACGGCCACTCGCCGCAAGACGCCGAGACCGTGCAGACCGTCGTCGGCCTTACGGAAAAGACAGCGGTGGCGGTCGCCGTGCACCGTTATCCCCCGGTCGCCAGGACTACCGAGGTGCATCTGGTCCGCTCCGACGAAGCCGTCGCCATGCGCCCCATGACGCTCGAAGAGGCCATCAAGGAAGCCCACTTCCGCGACCGCGACGTCTTCGTCTTCCGCGACCCCAAAGGCAAAGTGATGATCCTGCACCGTACCAGAGACGGAAAGATGGAACTGATCGAAGCCCCGTAGAAGTGGCGCCTTCACCTGCAAACCGAGTAGTCAGAAGCAAACCAATGCTCTACGAATAGTGTGCTGAAAGCCCTGATTCCGTGATAAATAGAGTAGGAAGACGGAACGGGGCCACCCAGGATATCCGGGTGCGCCAACCTTCAACGGGCGTCCCGGGAAATCCAGGCACCCCAGCTGGAACAAGCACAATTACCGTTATGGGCTCGACGAGCGGCTCGGGAGCAATCAACCAGACCGCGACCCTAAAGATCACCATTACGCAATAGCGCGCTGGACTTAGGTTGACACTCGCACACGTCGCCGTCGAATCAGGCCATACCGCTCACGACCCGAACCGACTGGTTTCGGATTATGGGCGGAATGACGGGCCACTCTGAAGTTTTCCACACCCACCGTGTGACATCTAACCTTGCGCCCACCATTTCATCCGCGCGATCATGGCCGAAGCGGGCGTACTGGAGAGAGCCTCACTGGCGCACTCCTAACTCCCATGTTCTCAAGATTTTGACCTCTAAGCTCTTTGACATCAAGATTTTGCAGACACTTTTTGCAAACCCCGCGCCCAGCAAGGCTTTCAGAAGGTGGGGGGGAGGGGGGTACCTGCATTCGCACCGACTTTCCCAAACCGGCAACAGCCGCACCCAACTTTATTTCACGAAGAAATCCACAACTGCTCCATTAGAATGAAAGCACCCGAAGTGCTTTGCGTGCCGAAAGCAATCTCTGTGAAAAGAAATACGCTGCGGTCTAGTTTGCGCTGGCCAGCCCTACTGGCCCTTTTCGCAACGGCTGCCCTCTGTGCATCGAAGACAAATTACCTGAAGAATTACAAAGGAACTCCCTATCAGGACAGCCGCTATCAAGGCGGGGCGCAGAAGATTCCCGGTCGCGTGGAATGCTCTTACTACGATCGCGGCGGAGAAGGAGTCGCTTATCACGACGCCGATGCCAAAAACAACGGCAGCGGAGGCCTCAATCCCGCGGACGGAACGTACTTGAATCAGTTCCGAATGGACGAAGGCGTCGACATCTCGTACACAAAATTTCATGACCAGATCGACGATAGTCCCTATGACTTGGTTAAGCCTCCAGAAAACCAGCTCTATGTCGGATGGACCGAGCCCGGAGAATGGTTCAACATCACAGTGCGGGTTGCCCACGCTGGCGTTTACAGAGCCGATCTTCTGTACACCTCAAATCGCGGTGGAACCATTTCAATGGATGTGAACGGAAAGGACGCGACTGGGCCGCTGGCAATCGCTTCCACCTTCAATGCCTCCGATCCGATCGCCTGGCGGCAATGGCACCACTGGAATATCCTGCCAGGCATCGTGAGGGTTCAACTGCCGGCAGGAAAAAGCGTTCTCACCGTCCACATTCTCACCGAAGGGAACATGAATCTCGCCTATTTCGACTTCAAG
>PLKR01000572.1:0-13763 GCA_003140655.1 Acidobacteriaceae bacterium
AAGGACTTAGGTGGTCTTGCCTCGGCAAAGTGCCCTTGGCATCAGGGGTCGAGCCGCAAAATATTGAATTCAGGGAAGTTATCTCATTGCTATTCAGATGTCAAAGAGCTAATGCGTGTAGAGATAGGATCGCCGTTTTGAGGATCGGAGTCAAGGGAATTATTCGGGGTAGATTTGTTCCGCTGTAGGAATGGAGGGTACGCCCGGTGTTTCGCGTTACCTCGAGAAACCCGGTGGTGGAGGTACCGGCCTCGACGATTAGGGTGCGAGGCCGTGACTCTCGAAGTATGCGTCCGCCGTGGCCGCGCCCTCAAAATGGCTCAAGAGGCCAGCCTGGAGAATTTTCAACAAGCTGCTGCGGATGATAAAGCTCTGGGCTTCGAACAGACCTTCGTAAAGGGTCACACCACCGTTGAGTCCGCTACGACATATCTTATTGAAATAGGCGTCCGGGATTCTGTCGCCATGAGCAATGAAATTGCGGAGCTTGTAGAGATCGTCGGCGATTAAGCCGATGCTGATACGGGGATCTGGCAACATCGTGTCTGCCAGATCCTCGAGTGGGTAGATCGAAGTGCTTTCTCCCAGGAACCACTTGATTCGCCTCTTTGCAAGTCTGCTCCCCTGATTGGTGTGCGACGTATAAATCGATTCGATGGCCGAGGCCCACAAAAGGTATCTCGCCTTCCATTTATCCTCTTGTGCCCAGTATCCAAGCTCGTGGAATTGCACCGCCATCCTGAACTTCCAGAAGTTCCCGTCCATCGCTCTGAGAAACTCGGGGGCGAACGTGACCAGATCGTCCGCGTCTTTGTCCCGAAGCAAGAAGAGCGCTTGTATCTCAGGTACTGCTATCAGGTCAGCGGGAGATTGAAAGTGGCGTACATCAAACTTCCCGTCGTCCCGCACAATCCCTCGCATGAAGTTAGAGTACTGCCGCATGGGCCGGATAACGCGCAGGCAGGCCGCGACCTTCCGAACCAATTGTTCTGATTGCTCAATGTAGGCGTGTTCCTGAACCATTTCTCCGTTCTGGAATGTAGTTTTCGCGTCGTGTCGGTGCACTAGAGCGTAGTGAGTCTCACTTAGGGTCTTGACGGCACGGGCTCCTAGATCCCGCTCTACCAATTTGAAGGTGTCACTCGCAATGTAGGTTGAAACATCCTCGATTCGCACTCCCGGCACGATCTCAATGGGCAGGCGCGAAAGATCGAACTGTTCCCGCCCGCATTCCCTTGCGAGGCCCTGTATCGGATAAAGGCTGAAGTCCTGCATACGGCTTGTTTATAGCGTGCGATGGCGGCGGCGTTCCGCTCTAACGGGGCTTGTTCGGACCTTGCGCTTCTACCCCGGACTTACGTCCGGGGCTATCATATGCCGCCCCTAACGGGGCCGGAATCGAGTGGTTCCGTGCTGCATCTTCTCCCGAAAATCCGATTCTCGCGCTGCTTCTTCAGCGGCTGAGGCCGCGGTTATGTCACAGAGCCCAATCGCAGCGCTGAAGCGCTGCGCCACCCAAAATCATTCGTTGTTCAGCAGGGGCAAGGTCAAAGGCAAGAGCAAAGTCAAAGGCAGCGGGCGAGGGCGCCCGCTCTACATGGGCCCTTAGTGTATAAAAGAGCAGGTATGTCGCAGGCAGCGCCAGCTATTACGCGGAGTCCCGCGGATGTGGTCCGGATGACACCGGTTTCGCAGGCGGGGAATGGGGTGTGCTATGCCGTGGCAGGGGAGAATGCCATCGGCTCGTTTGACCTGGAGCGGATGATTGCGGCCGTGCCTACCAAGATTGCTTCGGCGCTTAAGCGCAAGGCTTATTACTTTGTCCCGCTAACGGTGAGCCAGGGGGAAGAGATCCTGATCGCGGATCGCTATGATGTGGCGCTCAGCGACAATGCGGTTTGCCATCGCAACCTGAACCTGGGCGATTCGCAGTGCGTATTCATCTCGACGCGGCTGACGGACGACAAGTTTTCCGTGGCCTTCGAGTTCTATATCAATGTGGGGCATGCGCTGGTGGAGATTGCCGGAGTCTCGGACGAATTCAGCGATCTGGCTTGGAAGCACGTAGAGGCGGGGGTGCGCGGCGAAACCTCGCTCGACGCCTGGGAAGCGCGCAAGCTGGCCGCGGCCGGCGGCGCTGATGCGGAGCGTTTCAAGAACGAATACTTCGAGGCGACGTTTTCCGACACGATCTCGATCTACCTGCTTTCGCTGTATCTGGATGTGGATTATTACGATCTGCGGGAGCGGGATTATCCGCTGCTGGCGCCCTCGGCGCTGGCTGAGCGGTTGCGAAAAGTGGCGGAGCTGTTCCCGGCGAATGCGGGATTTGAGTTTGCAGTGCTGTACAAGCGGCGGGGCTAGCGGCTAGTTTCTTTGCCACGGATTCACACGGATCAATTTCCTGCCTGAACCCCCTAGCGATTGAGGTCGAGTGTCCCCGGGAATGCTATGTGCTGCCGGCCGTTGTCGGACAAGAATGTCCGACCCACACGTCGGCCTTGAATCCCTCTACTTATTTCCCATCACGAAATTGACTGTGCTGGGCTGGTTGGAGTTCACCGTGACCGATTTCTCCCACGTCTTAGGTTCGGTGAAGATGGGCCGCTGCACGGTGTGCTCGGTGAGAACGTCATAGGCCTGTTCCTTGCCCGCCAGTCCCCAGCCTTCATGCCAGGCGACAATTTGATAAGTACCGGGGGGCACGCCAGTAAATTGGAAGCGTCCGCTCTCGTCGGTGACGGCGTAGTAAGGATGAGGGACCACCATCATTTCCGCGTTCATCCAGACGTGGCCGCCGTTGCAGCGAAGGTTGACCAGGCCGGCCGTCGGCATGGCGCGCGAGACGGTCTGATTGGTGAAAGGGAATGGCAGGTTGTAGGTAGCGGCTCCGTCCATGTGGATGGTGTGCAAAGTGGCATCGGAGCTCTTCATCTCCAGTGCCGCGTTCTGGGGCACGAGAAGAATGTGCGGAATGTAGCGGCAATGGTGCTGGTCCAGGTGGCGCCGCTGGTCGGGCAGTTCCAAGGCTTTTCCGGCGGCGATGTTCTTGAGGTAGACAACGGTGTTGGCGACACCGCCCTCCGGTCCGACGATCAGGCGCTCGAGGCTGACGGTTTTCTTCCCGTCCGGCTCGCAGATCTGGGGATCCTTGGTGACGGGGAAGTCCAGCTCGTGCGGCATCGGTCCCGACCATTTGATGGTTCCGGAGATGGTTCCACCGTCGGTAACAGGGATGACCCTATAGTCGCTCTGGGCGGCGGCGAAGGTCGCGGTCGCGAAAAAGAGCGACAGGAAAAAAGAACCTGCAATCATACTGCGCATAGTCAAAACCTCTGTGGGCCTAGCGCCCGTCGCACGGGACCGATCCACGGTCGTCGTGAAATGCGGGCTGAAATTGGGTCGATCCAGCTTTCCGCGCAGAACCGCTCACACCCAACTTGGGGGATAGCGCTGCAAGGGGGGTTCCGCGTGGGCGGAGCAGCGCTCGTGTTTACGGTCGTTCCCAATCCCAACCGGAAGAACGTGGGAGAGACGGTTAGTGTAATGGGAATCACGATTAGGATGCACTTATCTCGCGGAGGAGTCGAGGTTACCGAGGTGATGGACCCGGTGGGGAACGGTCGTGTCGGAGCAGCAACAAGAGCGTGGCAGCAGGACATTTTTGCAGGGATCACACCCGGTCTGAGATGGCTTACAATCTTGCTGCCATGATGGTGCGCATCCGATCGTTCGCGAAGATCAATCTTGGGTTGCACATTGGCACTGCCCGCGAGGATGGATTTCATGAATTGTTGACTGTGTATCAGACGATCGGGTTGCATGATGAGATCCGGGTGAGTTTGGGGAGGGGGAGTGGGATTGAGATTCAATGCACCGACCCGAGAGTGCCGAGTAGTGAGTCGAACACCAGTGAATCAAATACCTGCTACCGCATCGTCGAGAAGGCGATGCAGGCTTTGCGTGCGAAAGGGCGTGTCCGCATCGATATTGCGAAGCGGTTGCCGGTGCAGGGCGGGCTGGGTGGGGCTTCGTCAAATGCGGTCGCTACACTGCTGGGGCTGGAGCGGGCGCTGAAGAAACGTTTGCCGGCGGAGGAGCGGCTGCGGATCGCGGCGGAGGTGGGCTCAGACGTGCCGCTGTTTCTGGTGGGGGGCACAGTGCTGGGCGTGGGGCGTGGGGAGCAGGTGTATCCTCTGAAGGATTTGCCGGCGACAGCGTGTGTGGTGGTGACTCCGGAGGTGGGAGTTTCGACGCCGAAGGCATTTGCGGAGTGGGATCGAAAATTGACGGTGCCGGGGGCATCCGATAGAATGAGTGAGCTTAGCCGAGGGCTGTCGGCGTGGTTGAGCGAGAGTTACTCCGGTGCTCCTCGTCAGATTTCCAGGAGGGGCCGGGCCGAGAATCCGCTTCTCGAGCTTGTCCGGGCCGGGATCAAGAACGACTTTGAAGAAGTCGTCTTTCCTGAGTATCCCGAGCTGAGTGAAGGCAAGTGTGCGCTGGAGCGCGCGGGCGCGAAGTATGCGTCGCTGTCGGGCTCCGGGTCAACGTTGTATGGGCTGTTCGCTTCGAAACAGGCGGCGCGTGCGGCGGTGGCACGGCTCCGGAGGCAGGGGTGGGTGGCGCAGGCGACGGTCACGTTGACGCGAGGCCAGTATTGGCGGCGAATTTTTGATTGTTGATTTCTGATTGTTGATTGACAATGAGAGTGTTGGTTGAAACGCGGGTTTCAATCAACGCTCAACAATCCAAAATCAACAATGGCTTTTACTGGGCCGTCGACTAATGGTAGGTCAAGTGCCTTTGGAGCACTTTGTCTAGGTTCGAATCCTAGCGGCCCAGCCAGAACCAGCTTTTAGCTGTTGGCCTTTAGCTCTTAGCTTGCCGCTGAGAGTGGAGGGTTTTGGCTAAGGGCTGACAGCTAAAGGCTTAAGAGCTAACTATGGCCACTTTGGTTACGCCGACCGAGAAGGCAGAGAAGACGGAAAAGAACTTTCCACCCACGCCCGAGGAGAAGCCAGAACGCAAGCCGCGCGCGCGGGTGGACGAGAAGTTCAAGATTTTCAGCGGGACGGCGAACGAGCCGCTGGCGGACGAGGTTTGCCAGTTTCTCGGGATGCAGCGCGGGCAGGCGCAGGTGATCCGCTTCGCCGACGGCGAGGCGTATGTGCAGATTCAGGAGAACGTGCGGGGTTGCGATGTGTTCGTGATGCAGCNNGCGCGACGCATCACGGCGGTGGTTCCCTACTACGGGTATGCGCGACAGGATCGCAAGGATAAGCCGCGCGCTCCGATTTCGGCGAAGCTGGTGGCGGATTTGCTGACCACGGCGGGAGCCCACCGGGCTTTGATCGTGGACCCGCACACGCCGCAGATACAGGGTTTTTTCAATATCCCAGTGGACCACTTGTTTGCCTCGCCGGTGCTGGTGGACCATTTCAAGAAGTTGAATTTGCCGAACCTTACAGTGGTTTCGCCGGATGCGGGCGGCGTGGAACGGGCCCGTTTTTTTGCGAAGAAGGTCGATGCCGCGCTGGCTATTGTCGACAAGCGGCGCGTGGAAATGAATGTGGCCGAGGTAATGAATGTAATCGGCGACGTCAGGGGGCGCTCCTGTCTGATCATTGACGATCTGATCGATACGGCGGGAACGACGGTAAAGACGGCGGCGGCGCTGCTGCAAAATGGAGCAACTTCGGTTTATGCCTGCGCGTCGCATGCGGTGCTCTCCGATCCTGCGGTGGAAAACATTCACAACTCCGCTATCGAACACGTTGTGGTGACGAACACGATCCCGCTGACGGCGGAAGCGAAGGGCGAATCGAAGATTATGGTGCTTTCGATTGCGGGATTGATTGGGCGGGCGATCCAGTCCATTCACGAAGAGACTTCAGTCAGCAAATTATTCATGTAGGGGTAGTGGTGCAGTTTTAGAAAGGAAGCGAGCCAAACGGGCGATTGATGCATCGCAAANNTCGGCGACGATAAGGCCGTCGCCTCCAGGATGACAATATTTGTAGAAGGAATCGAAATTATGGCAACGACATTGGAACAGAACACTCTGGAAGCGCAGCCGCGGGAAGCGGGGACCAAGAACCAGGCCCGGCGGGTGCGCCGCGAAGGCAAAATCCCCGGCGTAGTTTATGGCGCGGGCAAGGACGCTTTGTCGGTGAGTGTGGACCCGCGGCATGTGCTGCGGATTCTGCGCTCGGACAGCGGGCACAACACGATTTTCGATCTCGCGCTGAGCGGCGGCGAGCGCACCAAGGCCATGATCGTGGATTGGCAATATGAACCGATCAAAGGCCATCTTTTGCACATCGACCTGAAACGCATCGCCATGGACAAGGCGTTGCGGGTCAGCGTGCCCGTGATGCTTCAGGGCGTGCCGCTGGGAGTGAGGACGGAAGGCGGGATTCTCGAGCAGATGCTACGCGAAGTGGAGATTGAGTGCCTGCCGGGCGATATTCCCAGCCACATCGATGTCGATGTCAGCGAGCTTACGTTCGGCAAAGTGCTGCGCGTTTCGGATTTGCCGCACAACGAGAAGCTGAAGTTCCTTTCGGACGCGAACCAGCCCGTGGCCCATGTGACCTCAGTGAAGGAAGAGGTGGTGGCGACACCGGAAGCGGTGGCCGCGGAGGCTGGAGCGGTTCCGGCCGAGCCCGAAGTCATCAAGAAGGGCAAGGCGGAGACCGAGGGAGAGGGCGAGGCTGCTGCTGCCGAGAAGCCGGAAAAGACCGAGAAGAAGGCCGAGAAGAAGGAGAAGAAGTAACGCCGTGGTCTGGGTGCGCCTCGCTTCGCTCGGCTGGACCCTTCTGCTTCGCTCAGGGCAGGCTCACGAGGCGGCCGTCCCTACATGGCTTGGGATGACGGTGTGAAACTGATCGTTGGTCTCGGCAATCCCGGTATCGAGTATCAATTCACGCCGCATAATTTGGGCTTCCTGGTGGTTGATCGGATTGCCGGTGAGCGCGGGGTTGAGATCAGGAATCGGCAGTGCCGGGCGCTGACGGCGAGAATACAGGTGGGGGACGAGCCGGTTCTGCTGGCCAAGCCCGAAACCTACATGAACTTGAGCGGCTTGTCAGTGCGGGAACTGGTGGCGGAATACGAAGTGAAGCCAGAAACCGACCTGATCGTGATTCAGGACGAACTGGATTTTCCGCTGGGCACGTTGCGGATTCACACGCGGCGGAGTTCGGCGGGGCATAACGGGATTGAATCGATCATCGGAGCGCTGGGCACACAGGATTTTTTGCGCATCCGGATCGGCGTGGCCCCGGAGCGCAAGGTGGAAGATGGCGAACGGTATTTGCTGGCGCCACTTCGAAAAACCGATCTGGCCGTGGTGGACGGGATGATTGACACCGCCGTCGAAGCGGTAAAAGTGATTTTGACCGAAGGTCCGGCGGCGGCCATGAACCGATTTAACCGCAAGGAGCCGGAATAAGGAAGCGAGCCATACGCGCGGTTATTGCGTCGCAAAGAATGCGACGCTTCGCGCGGCTCGCCCAGGTCCTTCGGCGGGCACAAAACGCCCGCCTCAGGATGACAATTGGTGGCGTGCGCAAAGATTTGGAGATAGCAAATGAATCGTACTTATGAACTGATGTTTATTGTCC
This sequence comes from Acidobacteriaceae bacterium, assembly GCA_003140655.1. Classification (GTDB taxonomy): domain Bacteria; phylum Acidobacteriota; class Terriglobia; order Terriglobales; family Acidobacteriaceae; genus Sulfotelmatobacter. Next base: position 7,626 of record PLKR01000572.1, read on the forward strand.
GGCCGGATATGGCGGACGAAGATCTCGAGAAGCTGATCTCAAACCTGGAGTCAACCGTGACTTCGGCTGCCGGTTCGATCAAGAGTATCGATCGCATGGGCAAGCGGCGTCTGGCGTACGTGGTGCGCAAGTTCCGCGAGGGCGTCTACATTCTGATGACGATCGAAGGCGCGGGCACGGTGGTCCATGAACTGGAGCGCCGTCTGCGCGTGACCGAGCCGGTGATCAAGTTCCTCACAGTGCGCATCGACGAAGAGCAGAAGCGCCTGGATAAGATCAAGAAGCTGCGCGACGCGAAAAAGAAGGTGAGCGCGCAGCCCGCGGCTGTGGTGGAAGAAGCGCCTGCAGCGCCGGCGGCGGAAAGTCCAGCAACGGCGTAAAAAAGTGGTCAGTGGTCAGTGGTCAGTGGCCAGTGGTCAGTGGCCAAGTCTGATAACGAGAGGTTTGACTGGCCACTGGTCACTGACCACCGGCCACTGAGTTAAAGGAGCGTTATGACTGAGGAGACTAAAGCACCAGCGCCAGCATCCGAACGACCGTCGCGGCCTTTCGGGGAGCGTTCCGGCGGAGGAGACCGTCCGCGGTTCGGAGGCGGCGGGCGATCCGGGCCGGGCGGTCCGCCGCGTGAAGGTGGGCGAAAGTTTTTCCGGCGCAAGAAAGTATGCAAGTTCTGCACGGAGAAGATCGCCGACATCAACTATAAGGATTACAGGCTGCTCGGGCAGTTCGTGGCCGAGAGTGGCAAGATCGTGCCACGACGCTTGACCGGCGTGTGTTCGCCGCACCAGCACCGGCTGGCCGCGGCTATCAAGCAGGCGCGCAACATCGCATTGCTGCCGTTTGCCGGGCGGGCATCGTAAGAGCAGCTTTCAGCCGTTAGCCTTTAGCTCTTAGCTCAATCGAGCCGGGAGTTGAGGGCTAGCTAAAGGCTAAGAGCTAAGAGCTAAGAGCTTAAAATCGGAGTCATACCATGGAAGTCATTCTCAAAGAAGACGTAACCAAGCTGGGATCGCGCGGCGACGTGGTGAAGGTTGCCGAAGGATATGGGCGCAACTTTCTTCTGCCGCGCAAGCTCGCCATCGAAGCCACCGCAGGCAACAAGGCTGTCATTGTGCAGATGAAGGCTGCCTCGGTGCGGCGCTCGGCGAAGGAGAAGACGCAGGCCGAAGAACTGGCCAAGCAGTTTGAGGGGCTGTCGGTTTCTTTCCAGCGGCGGTCGGGGGAGCACGATCAGTTGTTCGGCTCGGTTACTTCGGGCGACCTTGCCGACGCGATCGCGAAAAAGGGAATCAACCTGGACCGGCGGCAGATTCAGCTCCACGAACCCCTGAAGACCCTGGGCGAGTTCACCGTGCCGGTGAAACTGCACAAGGACGTGACCGCGCATTTGAAGGTGGTTATTGAGAAGGAAGTGGTGGCGGAATAGGTCCGCTCGCTGAATCCTCGTGCAACTGCTCAAACATCGGCAGGCTTGGTGTGTGGACGAACGCGCGTCGGCTAATCGTAGACTTCCCGACGATGTGCCAATGCGAGTGACACTCACAAGCTTGACCGCGTCGTCGATGATATACACAACCCGCCAGTCGCCAATTCGGATGCGCCACTGATCCTTAATAGCCTTTCAGCTTCTTGCATCCGGCGGGCCTTGGGTCATGCGCGAGCGATTCAAGTTTGTGAATCATGCGCGCCAGCACACTATCTGGCAGCGATTCGAGTTCCTTCCGCGTTGAGGGTTTTAGCTCGACGGCATAACTATTCACGAAGCCGCCCGCGCTTGACGAGATCCGCTTTTATCTTTTCCAGTGATATCCCCGCTTCTTTGCGGCGGGTTTCAGAGATCAGGCCGTCCCAGAAATCCTGAAGCCGGGCCCCGTGCTTTTTCAGGTCGATGAGAACTGCTACCTTGCGGCCTTTATTATCGGTTACGAATTGGACTCCAGTCATGGGTTAATTTTACACGCCCCGTGCACCTGCTTTGCCAAATCAGCATTCCCCATCGTGGCCGACCCTTTTGTTTCCCGCTAACCCATTACGAAAGAATCAGCTAGGCCGCACAAAAATCCCGGCCAGCCTATAATTTCTGCTCACGGTTCCTCTGACAGTCCGTCTATTCCTATGCAAGCCCGGGTACGGCATTGACACCGGGCGGTATAGGAAACGACAAAACATGCCGGCCGATGTTTGGGCATTGACACTTGCGGTTGGTGAACGNNGACGATACGATCCTCATCCGCGAGGCGCAACGCGGGAACCGCGCCGCCTTCGAGGAACTGGTGCGTCACTACGATCAGGCGGTGTTGCGTCTGGCGCTGCATCTCACCGGCACCGAGCACGACGCTCAGGACGTTTATCAGGACGCCTTCCTCAAGGCTTATAAGAACATTGGAAGCTTTCGTTTCGAGTGCTCTTTTTACACCTGGATTTATCGCATCGTGACCAACCTTTGCCTGGATCACCTGCGCAAACGGAATGTGCGCAAGGAAGATGCGCCGGTGGTGAAAGACGCGTCCGGCGGCGAGTACGATTTGCTGGATCAGGTGCCGGATGGACGGGCGGGAGCGAATCCAGAGCGCGATTTGATGCGGCGCCAACTGGGCGCGCGAATCTCGGGAGCGCTGGAGAAGTTGACGCCGCGCGAGCGCATGGTGTTTGAGTTGAGACATTATCACGGGTTGAAGCTGCGGACGGTGGGAGAGATTTTGCATACCACGGAAGAGACGGCGAAGAATACTTTGTTTCGGGCTACGCAGAAGTTGCGCGGGCAGTTGGCGGATATGAGGTGACGGAAAAGGTTCCAAAGTTTCAATATTTCAAGGTTTCAAAAGCCTTGAAACTCTGAAACCTGAGAAACCTTGAAACGGGGTTGATATGAAGTGCGAATGGGTACGAGAGAACATTACGCTGCATGTTTATGGCGAGCTGGCCGATGATGCCCGTCATGAACTGGAGCAGCACGTGGCGCGCTGCGCCGACTGCGCCGCCGAACTGAAGGCGGAGCAGGAGTTCCATGCAATGCTGTCGCAGGACCGGGCGGCGGAGCCGACGCCGAACCTGCTGACGGCTTCGCGCATGCGGTTGCAGGAAGCGCTGGAGACGGCCGAGCAGGGCGGATTCTGGCATCGGCTGGCTTTCGATCCGGCGAACTGGCTGCGGCAAGTGCGCTTCTCGCCCGCGCTGGCGTCGGCGATTTTGATTCTCGGGTTTGCCGGTGGAGTGGGAACTTCGTACCGGGTATTTGCTCATCAACCTCAGGGTCCGACCACCGGGGCGATTCCCGCTCCCGCCGAAGCTTCGATCACGGGCATCCGTTCCATTACGCAAGAGCCAGGCACCAATAAGATTGACATCAAATACGACACCGTTTCCACGCTGGAGACGCAGGGATCGATGAATGACCAGCGCATCCAGCAACTGCTGCTGTTTGCAGCGCGGAATAACTACAATTCGGGCGTGCGTATGGATTCCGTTGATCTGCTGACCCAGAAACCCGATGTTTCGCAGGTGCGCGATGCGCTGATCTATGCGCTGCGCTACGACACGAATCCAGGAGTGCGGCTGAAGGCTCTGGATGGTCTGGGCGGTTTTGTAAAGGATGATGTGCGGGTCCGCGACGTGGTGCTGGAAGCATTGGTGAACGATTCGAACCCGGGCGTGCGCACCGAAGCTTTGCGCCTGATTGAGCCCGTAAAGGCCGACGGNNTCGCAAGCTCGCACCATGCTGGCGCAGTTGCCGGAGATTGATTGAGATGCGCTGCGGACAAACAGCAGGTTCCTCACCGGGCTTGGGGCCCGGTTCGGAATGACAAATAGAAAATGACAAGTAGAAACTGAGGTGTTTATTTTGAAGCGTTCGCCACAATTCGTCGGCCTGCTTTGTGTGCTGGCCGTACTTGCGCCGCTGGCCGTGGCGCAGGAGACACATGTTTCCCGCGACGGCGCCGGCTGGAGCCAGCTAGTCACGGGATCGCTGGCCGGGGTCAAGAATTTGAGAGTCAGAATCGATGCGGGATCGGTGGCCGTGCATGGCGCGCAGCGGCCTGGTGTCGATTACTCCTTTCACATGCTCTCCAGCAAGTCCTCTGAAGAAGACGCGCGGCGCGAGTTCCAAAGCTACAAGGTGAGCACTTACGTTAAAGGAGACACGGCATGGGTGGTGGGGGAGTGGCGGGGCGTCCACACCATTCGCATGGGTCCGGCGCGCATGACTATTGCTGTGGGTGCGGAGCGCAAGTGCTTNNGGCGGCGGAAAGGTGAGAGTGGATGACGTTGGCGGTTCAGTGAACGCAGAAACCGGGGGCGACTCGATCGACGTCGGAACGGTCGGCGGAGATCTGAAGCTGGGGACGGGAGGTGGCAACATCTCGATCGGAGCAGTGAAAGGGAAGATCCAGGCGGAGACTGGCGGAGGCAATGTGGTTGTGCTTTCCGGCGAACAGGGTGTTGTGATCGAGGCGGGCGGCGGAGACGTGGAGATCAAGCGTTGCGTGGGGAGAGTCAAAGCGTCGACGGGCGGGGGCAGTATCAACCTGGGTGACATCGGCGGTGCTGCGGACGTCGAGACGGCCGGTGGCAGCATTCACCTGACTTCCGCAAAAGGGCGAGTGGGCGCGAACGCGGGCGCCGGGTCCATCGAACTCTATGGTGTTCCTTCGGCCCGGGTGGAGACCGGCGCGGGCGGGATTACGGTGAAGTTCGTCAACACCGCGGCAGAGCGCAGCGATTCTGTGCTCGAAACCTCCGCGGGCGATATTACGGTCTACATTGCGCCTGACGTTGCCATCTCAGTGCGCGCCAGCGTGGATCTGGGCAATGGGCACCACATTACTTCCGACTTTACTGACATTCATGTCGCCAGCGAGGGCGATCAGTGGGGTCCGAGAACGCTCACCGCGGAGGGGAAGTTGAACGGAGGCGGTCCCGTACTGAAGGTGCGGACGACCACTGGAGATATCACGTTCAAGCGGGCGAATCAGTAAGGATGCGAGCCGGACGCGCGGCCTCAAGAAGCAGGTTCCTCACCGGGCNNTCAGGAGGCTGGTCATGCGTAAACACATTTTGGCAACGATCATCATGCTGCCTTTGCTGCTCAACCCGGGGCAGGCCGCACAAAGATGGACGGTTGATTCCTCGCAGCCTTTCGGCTTTCCCAGCGAAGATTCGGACACGAGTTCCTATCTAGGCGTGGACATCGCGAATATCACCACCGACCGGCTGGGAGCTTTGAAGCTGAAGGAAGAACAGGGCGTCGAAGTGACGATGGTTGACCAGGACGCTCCGGCGGGCAAAGCCGGAATCAAAGAGCACGACGTTATTTTGACGATGAACGGAACGGCCATCGAAAGCAAGACGCAATTGCAGCGAATGATCCACGAAACGCCGCCGGGACGCGTGGTCACGCTGGGATTGAGCCGCGATGGACAGGCGATGACCNNGAAAAAAACTTCAACAAGGACTTCCATGTGGAGATTCCGCCGATCCCCAACCTTGATTTCGATATTCCAAACATTGGAGTCGTTTATGTGCACTCGTCGATGAGAAGCGGCGTGATGGTGGAGAATCTCACGCCGCAGCTCGGCGAGTTTTTTGGCGCGAAGAACGGGAATGGGGTGCTGGTGCGATCGGTGGAAAAGGGCAGCAGCGCCGAAAAGGCCGGCCTGCGTGCGGGAGATGTGATCACTCGCGTAGGCGATCAGCCGGTCCATGACACCAGCGACTTTACTCATGCCTTGCATTCCCACGGCGGGGGATCGGTGAGCGTGGGAGTGATCCGTGACAAGAAGGAGCAGACTCTTACGCTTACCTTGCCGGAAGGCAAGGAGTCCGGCGAGATGATGGAGGAGAGCCTGGAAGCGCCTGAGCTGGATGCGGAAAGACAACTGGAATTGAGTGAAGTGCAGAACGAGATTGCCAAACTCCGTCCCCAGATGGAACTGGCAAAGGAAGAAAGCCGAAAGGCGTCAGAGGAAGTGAGCAAGGCTATGTGCGCCCGGCAGAAAGAGATGAAAGAGCAAACGGAGAAACTACGAGAGGAATTTGGGCCTAAGCTTCAGGAAGAACTGCAGAAGAGCATTCAACAAGAGATGGAGCAGCTTCGCCTGCAGATGCGGGGGGATTCGTTCGATATCTAGAAACAGTGGT